>NZ_JBSGBF010000156.1:0-10980 GCF_053601115.1 Streptomyces sp. NPDC004788 | reverse complement strand
GACCGGCCCTGGGCCGCCTCGGCCGGCGTGATCCCTAGGCCGCCTCGCCCGTCGTGATGCGGGCGCAGGCGCGGACGACCTCGTCCAGGGAAAGCCCCTCGGCGTGCAGGGCGCGCTGGCGGTCCGCGCCGTTGCCGCGCTCCAGGTGCGCGGCGACGCCCCGACGGGCGCGTTCGAGGTCGCCCGAGGCCCGCAGCGCGTCCTCGGTGTGCCGGAGCAGCGCGGCGAACGCCGCCTCGGGCGAGGCGGGCCGCATCGAGACCGGCTCGATCAGCGGGCCGCGCAGCCCGGAGCGTGCGCCGCGCCAGGAGGCGAGCCGCAGCAGCGCGGTGGAGACCTCGGGCGTCGGCTCGCCGTGATGCCAGTCGCGGGCGGCGGTCTCCACCAGGGCGCGGGCGAGGGTGGCGACGAGCACGGTGGTGTCGGCCTCCAGGCAGACGTCGGCGACCCTGATCTCGACGGTGGGGTAGCTGTGCGAGAGCCGGGCGTCGAAGTAGACCATGCCCGGGTCGCGCAGCACGCCCGTCGCCAGCATGTCCTCGACCCGCCGGTGGTACTGCGCCGGGCCGCCGAACGGCTCGTACGGCCCGGCCGACGGCCAGCGGTTCCACACCTGGCTGCGGTAGCTGCTGTATCCGGTGTCCCGGCCCTGCCAGAACGGCGAGTTCCCGCTGAGCGCGTTCAGCAGGGCCAGCCAGGGCCGGATCCGGTCGAGGACGCCGACTCCCTCCGCGTCGGACTCCACGGACACATGGACGTGGCAGCCGCAGGTCAGCTGCTCCCAGGAGGTGAGCCCGAACTGGTCGGTCATCCACCGGTAGCGGGGCCCCGCGGTGACCGAGGGCTCCACCGGGAGCGGCGAGGTCGCCAGGGCGGCGACGAGGGCGCCGGCCGACTCGGCGCGGCCGCGCGCCTCGCCGCGCCACCGGACGATCTCCTCGCGCAGCTCCGCCATGTCGCGCAGGGGACTCGTGGCGAACTCCAGCTGCTCCTGGTTCAGTTCCTTGGTGAAGACGTCCGCTCCGGTGTCCCGGAGCGCGGCCGAGGCGATGACCGCGGCGGACGCGGCCAGCGGCGCGCCCGTGCGCGCGTCGACCAGCAGCAGCTCCTCCTCGACTCCGATGGTGCGCATCGCCCGTCCCCTCCCGTCCCGTACTGCCCCGTCGGCCGATCAGCCCGCGGCCAGGACGATCGCGTACACGAGGAAGAACGCGGCGACGAGCAGCACGATCAGCAGCACGACGGCGAGCGGACCGGTCGCCCAGCCCCGCTTCGGCGGGCGGTGCGGCCCGGTTTCCGTGCCCGTGCCGGCTTCCGCGGGCGGTGTCTCGCCCGGCGGTACGCCGCCGCCCGGTTCGAGGCCCGTGACGCGGCGCGGATCGGGGTCGGGATTGCTCGGTGTCGTCATGACGGTCACCTCCTGCACGAGCGGCCGGCCGGTCGGCCGGCGGCCTGCCGGGCGCGTACCCCGGCGCGCCCCCGGTATCCGGACGCGGCCGGGCCACCGGCGCAGGCCGGCCGGTGGCCCGGTGGACTCAGTGCGTTTCCTTCTGCTCGGGAGGGGTTCCACCGCCCTCGCCGCCGCCGCGCTCGCCCTTGTCGGTGCCGTGCGGCTTGCCCCGGCTCCGGCCTCGTCCGGGCTCCCGCGCCTGACGCGCCTTCAGCGCGGCGCTGTCCTGCGGCGTGGCGGCACCCCGGCCGCTGCGCCGCTGTTCGGGCCCCTGGGGGTTGCTCATGGTGGCCTCCTGTCGTGCGACGGGCGCTTCGGCAGGCGTGTGACCGGTCCGGGCGGTTTCATTCGCCCAGCGGCGCCCCGGACGGCGACGGCCGCGCGGTCGCGGACGGGGCACCCGCCGGGGCGGACCGGCGGCCGGACGCCGTCGGGCGGGCGTCGCACGCCGACCGCGTACCTGATGAGCAGGGGTGCATCGCTCCTCCCGGGCCCCGGCGATCGCCGGGGCCCGGGAGGCGGGGGGGCGGGGGCATCCGGGTCTGCAGGGGCCCACGGCCAGGTGGTTTGCGGGGCTCGCGGACAGGGGGTTGCAGGGCTCACGGCCAGGACACCTCGCGCCGCGGTACGACGACGAGCTCGGCGGCGGCGCTGCCGGCCGGCACCGACAGGGCGTACATCACGGCGTCGGCGACGACGTCCGGGCTCTGCAGCAGCGCGGTGTCCGTGTCCGGGAAACGTTCCATGATGAACGGCGTCTCCATGCCGCCGGCGACGACACCGGTGACGCCGACCCCGGGGCAGTCGCGGCGCGCCTCCTGGAAGAGGGTGTGCGTGAAGGCCCGCAGACCGGTCTTCGCGGCCGCGTACGGGCCGGCCTCGGTCCAGGTGCGCAGGGCCGCCGTCGACAGGATGTTCACGATGTGCCCGTCGCCGCGCTCGGCCATCCGACGCAGTGCCTCACGGCACAGGTACATCGGCCCGAGCAGATCGGTGGTGATCACCCGGGTGATCTCCTCGGCGGTGAGCTCGGTCACGGACTTCGTGACGTCGACGGCCGCGCAGTTCACGAGGACGTCCACGGCCCCGCCGGCCGCGTCCAGGTCGGCGAACAGCTCGCCCACCGCGTCGGCGTCGCGCACGTCCAGGCCGACCGGCCGGGCGCGCAGGCCCTCGGCGAGCAGGCTCTCGCACAGCTCCTTCGCCTGTTCCTGACGCACGTCGGCCACCAGGACGGCGGCGCCGGCCCGGGCGAGCCGGCCCACGATCGCCGCGCCGAGCCCGCGTGCTCCGCCGGTGACGAGCGCCTGCCGGCCTTCCATGTCGATCTCCCACGCGCTGTTCTTCGCCATCTCGTCTCCCTCGGTCGTGTGAGCAAGCCCACGTGAAGTCCAACCCGCTGGCTGGGGACATGAGTTGGGGTTCCGGGCAGGGTGCGGGGGCGCGGGCGCGCGGCCGGACACCCGTGCTTCTCGGGACGCGTCTGCCACGATGGCCCGCGACCCCCTCCGGGCCGTCGCGCCCCTCCCCCACCCCCCTTCGCATCCCGTGCCTCCCTTCCGTGCGCTTCCGCTTCCGGTTCCGTTCCGGTCCAAGTCCCCGTCCCCGTCCCCGTCCCCGCTGCGGTCCGATTCCCCCGCCCCCTCCCGCCCCGAGGCTTCCGGCCCCGGGGCCTCCGACGGCCGTGGTGACCGTTCGCCCTGGCGTTCGCTGCGGCACCGCGGCATGCGCTGGTGGGCGTTCGCCCACTTCCTCTCCAACACCGGCACCTGGATGCAGCTGACCGTCCAGAACCTGCTGGTGCTCCACATCACCGGCTCCCCCGCCGCCGCGGGTCTGTCCCTCTCCGCGCAGGCCGCACCGGGGCTGCTCGTCGGCATGCTGGGCGGCGCGGTCGTCGACCGCTGGCCGCGGAAGACGACGGCGGCGCTCTCGCAGGTGGCGCTCGGTCTCGTGGCCCTGGTCACCGCGGTCCTGGTGGCGACCGACGGGCTGAGCCTGCCCGTGCTGCTCGGTCTCGCCGTGGTGACCGGTCTGATCGCCACCGTCGACGGGCCGGCCTGCGCGCTGCTCGGCAACGACCTCGTGCCCGCCCGCGACGTGCCGTCCGCGATCGGCGTCGGCTCGCTCGTGCACAGCGCCGGACGGCTCGCCGGGGCCGCCCTGGCCGGAATCACCGTGGCGGCCCTGGGCACGGCCGCGGCGTACGTCGCCAACGGTGTGTCGTTCTTCTTCGTGGCGTCGGTGATCCCCTTCCTCGCCCTCGTCAGGCCGCAGGAGCGGGAGCCCGCGCGGGGCGAGCGGGACGCGCGGAGCGCAGCGGACGCGAAGGGTGTCCCGGGCACGGACACGGACACGGACACGAACACGCACACGAACGCGGAGGACACGAGCGTGCGGGGCGGGCTGCTGTTCTTCGCGCGCCGCCCGCGGCTCGTGGCCCTCGCCGGCCTCAACGCGATCAGCGCCCTCTTCGGCCGGAACTACTCGCTGACCCTGGCGGTCCTGGTCACCGGCCCGCTGGCCGGCTCGGCCACGTCCTTCAGCGCGGTCTCCTCGGCGCTCGCCGTCGGCGGCATCGTGGGCGCGGTGCTCGGCGCCCGGCTGCGCAGCCCGCGCGTGCGCATGGTCGCGCTGCTCACCGCGGGCGGCGCCCTGCTGCAGGTGGTCGCCGGGTTCGCCCCGTCGGCGGCGTTCCTCGTGGTCCTCGCGCTGCCGCTGGCGGTCGCCGAGTCCGTCACCGACACCGCGCAGAGCACGCTGCTGCAGACCGATCCGCCGGCCCGGATGCGCGGCCGCGTCCTCGGCGCGTGGAACACCGTCCGCACCCTGTGGGGGCTCGTCGCGCCGCCCACCCTCGGCCTGCTCATGGAACTGCTGGGCGCGCGGGGCGCCCTCGTGACCGGCGGCCTCGTGATCGCGGCCGCGGTGAGCGGCGGCTGGCTGCTGCACGGCCGCCGGCAGGCCGCGCGGGCGGCCGGTCTCGACGTCCGCCCCGCGCCGGGCCCGGTCGGAGCGGCGGGGCTCGTCCGCCCCGCGCTGGAGAGCGCTGCCTGAGATCACGGCACGGCCCCCTGGGGTACCTGGAGCACTTCCGCGAGGACCTCGTCGACCGTGATCCGCAGCAGTCGGCGGTCGGGCCGGTCCGCGTGCGGATCGCCCGGCTGTCCGCCGTCGGGTCGGTAGCCGGGTCCGGCACCATGACCGTCGTCGGGTCGGCCGCCGGAACGGTCGACGGGCACGTCACCAAGTCCGTCGCCGGGGCGGTGGTCGCGTCCCTCGTCGGGTCCGTCACGAGGTCCGAGGCCGGGTCGGTCGCCGAACCCGCCGTCACCGTCACCGTCGCCATCGCCATCGCCGTCGCCGTCGCCATCGCCGTCGCCGTCGCGACCGGGATGCCACAGTGCTGTGTGCCGCCCGCCGGCCGGCGGCCCCCACAGAGCCGGCGACACCGGCCCGCAGAGCACCACGGAACGCGTCCCCAGGGCCGTGGCGAGGTGGGCGAGCCCGGTGTCCCCGACCACGACGCAGTCGGCGGCGGCCACCAGGGCGCACAGTTCGTCGAAGGACACTGCGCGCTCCGCGCCCACGACCGCGGACGGCGCCAGACCGGCCTGCTCGGCGACCGCCCGGGCGAGCGGCGCCTCGCCGGGACCGGCCGTCACCACCACCGGCCGGCCCGTCCGGCGCACCTCCCGGGCCACGGCGGCGAACCGCTCCGCCGGCCAGCGCCGTGCCGGTGCCCGCGCCCCCGGATGCAACACCACCGGCCCCGCGGCGCCGGCCTCCGCGGTGGCGCCGCCGGGCGGCGCGATCCGCAGGTCGTCGGGATCGGCGGCGAGCCCGTACCACCGCAAGAGCCGGCACCAGCGCAGCCGCTCGTGCTCGTCCGGCAGCCAGGCCGGCCCCCTGACCCCGGGCACCGACGGATGCCGGAACGCCCACAGCCGCTCCGGGTCGGCCGCGGCGAGCAGCCGGTGACTGGCCGGCCCGCGCCCGTGCAGGTTCACCGCGAGGGCGGGCCGCGCCACCGCCTCCGGCAGCACCGCAGGCACCTCCCGCTCCCGCCCGGCGACCGGCACCAACCGGTCCACACACCCCAGCCGCCGCGCCACCGGCGCCAGCCCGGCGGGCGCGGCCAGCACCACCGCGTGGCCCGGAAACCCCCGCCGCAGCGCCCGCAACGCCGGCACCGCGGTCAGCAGGTCCCCCAGCCCGAGCGCCCGGAGCACCAGCACGACGGGCCGCCCGCCGCCGAGGGCACCGTACGGGCCGGGAGCGGGAGCGCGGGAGCCGTGGGGCTCGGGGGCGGCGGGGCCCGGGGCGGAGGTCATCGGTCCGGGAGGGCGGTGGTCGCGGCGCGGGCGGCGCGGTGGGCGAGGGACGTGGTGGAGTGGCCGTCGAGGTAGGGCAGGACGACGGTCTGGCCGCCCCACCGGCGGAGCGCCCTGGTCTCGGGCAGGTCGTCGGAGGAGTAGTCGCCGCCCTTGACCCATATGTCGGGGCGCAGCCGGTCGAGCAGTTGCTCCGGGGTGTCCTCGTCGAACGCGACGACGGCGTCCACGCTGCCCAGCGCCTCCAGGACCCTCATCCGGTCCGCGAGGGCGGTCAGCGGGCGTCCGGGGCCCTTGAGCCGGGCGACCGAGGCGTCGGAGTTCACGCAGACGATCAGGCAGTCGCCGATGCGTCCGGCCCGCTGGAGCAGCCCCACGTGACCCGCGTGGAGGAGGTCGAAACAACCGCCGGTGGCGACCACCGTGCCACCGCGCGCCCGGGTGCGCCGGGCGAGCTCGAAGGCGTCCGACGGCCGGTCGGCCGGCCCGGAGCCGCCGAGAACCGCCGCGCCGGGGGCGGCCGCCGCGTCCCTCACGGCCGAGCTCTCGTCCGCGGCGACGAGCCGCACGGCCGAGGCCCCTCCGGCGGCGACGAACGCGGCGGCCTCCTTGACCGCTCGCTCCACCGCCTCCTCCGGCAGGGCCCCGTCCGCGAGCGCCACCGCGACCGCCGCCGCGAAGCAGTCCCCCGCTCCGCACGGGTCCCCACCGGTGACCTGCGGCGCGGGTACGAGCAGCGGAGCCGTCGAGCCGGCCCGGGCCAGCAGCGCCCCGTCGGCGCCGAGGGTCACCGCCACCTGGGCGGCGCCCCAGCGCGCGGCGAGCGCCGCGCCCCGGTCGGCATGGGCCCGCAGCGACGCCCCTGCGACCGTCGTCTCGAAGGTCGCCGCCTCCTTGGCGTTGGGGGTCGCCACCCGGGTGCCGGGGACGGGCGGCCCGCCCCGGGGATGGGGATCCCAGACCACAGGGACCCGGCGGGCCGCGGCGGCGAGGGCCGGACGGAGGACGTCGGGCGTCCCGCGGCCGTAGTCCGAGACGAGCACGGCGCGCGCGGCACGGAGCACGGCGAGCACCGCCGCGTCGGGCGCTCCGGGGCGTCCGCCGCCTCTGTCGAGGCGGACCAGGGGGCGCCCGCCCGCGAGGACCCGGGTCTTCACCGGCAGGGTGCCGTCCAGGGGCAGCGCGACGACGCGGATCCGGTTGCCCAGGGCCCGCCGGGCCGCCTCTCCGGCGTCGTCGGTGCCGACCGCGGCGACGAGGACGACCTCGTCGGCGGGGCGGGTGAGGAGGCCGGCCGCGAGGAGGGCGGCGAGACCCGCCCCGCCCGCCCGCCGCCGCACGCCCGTCACGTCGACCACGGGCGCCGGGGCGTCCGGCGCCAGCCGGTCGGCGGTGCCCGTGATGTCCTCGTCGAGCAGCAGGTCGCCGACGACGACGATCGGGCCCCGGCTCACGGCGCCCCTCCGATGGCCGCGGCCGGCAGCGCGTCGTAGCGGGCGGTCGCGGCGGGCGCCGCCGCCCCGGCCGCCCCGGCCGCCCCGTCACGGCACGCGTCGAAGAACGCGCACAGCAGGTGGACGACGACGAGATGCGTCTCCTGCACGGTGGCGGTGGTCGCTGCGTCGACGCACACGGCGTCGTCCGCCAGCTCGGCCAGCGGATTGGGCACGGGTCCGGTCAGCGCCCACACGTCGAGCCCCCGCGCATGGGCCGTCACCGCGGCGGAGAGGAGATTGGGGCTGCGTCCGGAGGTCGACAGCAGCATCAGGACGTCGCCGGTCCGGCCGTGCGCGGCCACCTGGCGGGCGAAGACCTCCTCGAATCCGTAGTCGTTGCCGATGGCCGTCACGCTGGACGTCTCGGCGTGCAGCGAGAGCGCCGAGTAGGCGGGCCGTTCGTCGCGGTATCGGCCGACGAGCTCGGCCGTGAGGTGCTGGGCCTGGGCCGCGCTGCCGCCGTTTCCGGCGGCGAGCAGCCGGCCCCCGTCCGTGAGGACGTCCGCGAGGTGCCCACCCCAGCGCGCGAGGCGGGTCAGCTCGGCGCCCTCCAGGCTTTCGACCGCGCGGAGCAGGGACCGGCAGTGCCGGCGTGCCTCCAGGTGGGTCCGGGTGTCGTTCATGAGGAGTCGGCCGTGGCCCGGGGGCCGGGGCCGCACCTCCTTCCACGGTCGGGACGTCCGGGACGTCACGTCGTCGGTACGCAACGGGGGTGCAGGAACGTAAAGGGTGCGGGACAGGCGTCGGTACGGGCGCGAACGTCAGCGCGCTCCGGCGAAGGGCACGTGCGACGCCGCCAGCACCGCCCGGTACGAGTCCTCCGTGGCCGCCGCGACGCGCGCCCACGAGAAGCGGTCGAGAACCCGGCGCCGTCCCGCCCTGCCGTACTGCGCGCGCAGGGCGGGATCGGCGAGCAGTAGCCGTACGGCCGCGGCCAGCAGCCGGGGCTGCGCGGGCGGCACGTGCAGACCGGTCACCCCGTGGACGACCGAGTCGAGCTGGCCGCCGACGGCGCTCGCGACCACGGGGCGGCCGCAGGCCATGGCCTCCAGCGGCACGATGCCGAACGGCTCGTAGTCCGCCGGGCACAGGACGACGTCGGCGCTCCGCATCAGCGCGGGCACGGCGGGCCGGGGCACGGCGCCGGTGAAGCGCACCCGGTCGGCGACGCCGATCTCCTCGGCGAAGGCGCACAGGCGCCGCACCTCGGGGTCGGCGTCGAGTTCGCCGGGCGCCGGCCCGCCCGCCACGACGAGTTCGGTGTCGGGCAGCTGCGCGAGGGCCGCGACGGAAACGGCGGCACCCTTGCGGGGCACCAGCCGGCCCAGGTGCAGCAGCCGGTGACGGTACGGGCCGCGGGCGGCGGCCGGACCGTCCGGCCGGAACACGGTCGGGTCCACCCCGCAGGGCACGATGTCGGTCTTCGCCCGGGGGATGCCCATGCGGGCCAGTTCCTCGACCTCGTCCCGGCAGGTGGCGACGATCCGGTCGCAGCCGAGCCCGACCTGCCGTTCCGAGGAGATGCGCGCGGCGGGGCTGGTGTCGGCGGCGCCCTGGTGACGGCGCTTCACGGTGCCGAGGGCGTGGTACGTGTGCAGGAACGGGATGCCGGTCCGCTCCGTCGCCCACATCGTGGCGAGGCCCGACATCCAGAAGTGGGCGTGGACCGCGTCGGGACGCTCGTCGCGCCACTGCTCGACGAGGTAGTCCGCGAACGGAGCCATGTGCGGCAGGAGATGGTCCTTGGGCAGGAGCTCCGGCGGTCCGGCGGGCACGTGGTGCACGAGCACGCCGGGCCGCAGCGGCACGACCACGTCAAGGGCGGGATCGTCGCGCCGGGTGTAGACGGTCACCTGGTGACCGAGGTCGGCCAACGCCCCGGCGAGCTGGGCGACGTGGACGTTCTGGCCGCCGGCGTCGACGCCGCCGAGGACGGCGAGGGGGCTGGCGTGCTCGGAGACGAGGGCGACGGCGAGCCGGCGCGCCGGGTCCGCGGCCGGGTCGCGGCCGGTATGAGCACGGCTTCGGGTCGCGGTGGAGCTCGGGGACCGGGTCGGAGCCCGGGTCGGAGCCGGGGCCTGGGCCGGGGCCTGGGCCGGGGCCGAGGTAGGGCTCGGGGCCGAGGTCGAAGTCGAGGCCGAGGTCGGGGCAGGGCTCGCGGCCGAGGTCGGGCCGGCGGTCGGGGTCGAGGTCGATGTGGGCGTGGTCCGGGGCAGGTAAGTCATGAGCGTGCCTCCGCGATGACGTGCTCCCAGTCGGTCAGGAAGCGCTTGAGGCCGTAGTGTTCGAGGGCCGCCTGGCGGCCCCGGGCGCCGTCGGCCGTGGCCGCGGCGGGGTCGGCGAGATAGTGGCGGGCCGCCCGGGCCAGTTCCTCCGGGCGGGTGGAGAGGGTTCCGGCGCCGGCGGGAACCGCCTCGACGGCTTCCGTGGTCGCCAGGGCGACGACGGGCATGCCGAGGAGCATCGCCTCGATCAGGGACAGGCCCAGCGAGGTCCAGCGCACGGGGTGGACGTACAGCCGGCGCCGCGCCATGGCGGCGTGCAGCCGGGCCTGCGGGAGGTCCTCGGCGCGGCAGCGGTCCTCGGGCAGCCCCAGGTGGGCGGCGAGCCCCTCGGTCCGCATGCCGAAGACGTCGAGGGGCAGCTCCCGCGCGAGGGCGGGCAGCAGGTCCGTACCGACGAAACGGCCGCGCCGCACCGGCTCGTTGACGACGACGGCGGCGCGCGGCAGCCGGCCGGTGTACTGGTGGCCGGGGTCGACGACGCCGTGCTCGACGACGGTGGTCCTGGTGCTGCCGTTGTCCCACATCAGCCGGTTGAAATGGGTGACGTGGACGAGCGTGAGGTCGGCGCGGTCGGCCATGGGGTGCCGGGTCAGGGGCACGTCGCCGCGGGGCGTGTTGTGCTCCACGTACACGGCGGGCAGCTCCCGGCCCGGCCGCCGGCCGCCCAGCCAGCGGGCCGCCAGCTCCTCCTCGTGCAGGCGCTGCAGGACGACCAGGTCGACCGGGGCGTCGCGAAGCGCGTCCGGCGTGAGTTCGACGACGGAGGCGGGCCAGGAGAACGTCCGGGCGCGGCCCCGCCCGTCGGGCCCGCGGTCGGGGGTGACCGGGACCAGGTAGGTGTGCGGGCCCTGCACGAAGGCCGTGGTCCACGATCCGTGGACGTGCCACAGCAGGATGTTCATGCGCTCATCGCTCCTCTCGCCCCCGCGGACGCGGCAACGGCGGCGGCAGCAGCACCGGCGGCTGTACCGGCCCCGGCCCCGGCCCCGACACCCGCGGTGGTGCGGGGCGCCAGGAGGCTCGCCACCGCCGCCACCACCTCGTCGTCGCCCACCCCGTCGAGACACGGATGCCCCCGTACGGGGCAGACGCGGGCCCGGGTCAGCGCGCACGGGGCCCCCTGGTCGCCCAGCAGCACGTGCGGGACGCCGTACGGGCGCCAGCGCTCGGCCGGCACGACCGGCGCGAACAGGCACACCACCGGCGTCCGCACGGCCGCGGCCAGATGGGCGGGTCCGGTGTTGCCGGTGACGACGACACCGGCACCGGCGAGGACGTTCGCAAGGCCGCGCAGGCCGGTGGTCGCTCCGCCGAGATCGATCCCGTAACGCCCGGCGACCAGGGCGGTCGTGCCCTGCTCCGCGGCGGACCCGGTGACCACCACCCGGTGCCCGGCCGCGTGCAGGGCGGCCCCC
>NZ_JBSGBF010000155.1:0-11040 GCF_053601115.1 Streptomyces sp. NPDC004788 | reverse complement strand
ATCACAAGGATCCGCGCCCCACTCTCGTACGTACCTACTTACTGATCGCGGTACATCTCCGCCACCAGGAACGCCAGGTCCAGCGACTGGCTGCGGTTGAGCCGCGGGTCGCAGGCCGTCTCGTAGCGCTGGTGCAGGTCGTCGACGAAGATCTCGTCGCCGCCGCCCACGCACTCGGTGACGTCGTCACCGGTGAGCTCGACGTGGATGCCGCCCGGGTGGGTGCCCAGCTCCTTGTGGACCTCGAAGAAGCCCTTGACCTCGTCGAGCACGTCGTCGAAGCGGCGCGTCTTGTGGCCGGAGGCCGCCTCGAAGGTGTTGCCGTGCATCGGGTCGGTCACCCAGGCGACCGTCGCGCCCGAGGCGGTGACCTTCTCGACCAGCTCGGGGAGCTTGTCGCGGACCTTGTCGGCGCCCATGCGGACGATGAAGGTCAGCCGGCCCGGCTCGCGGTCCGGGTCCAGGCGGTCGATGTACGTCAGCGCCTCTTCGGCGGTGGTCGTCGGGCCCAGCTTGATGCCGATCGGGTTGGCGATCTGCGCCGCGAACTCGACGTGGGCGTGGTCCAGCTGACGGGTGCGCTCACCGATCCAGACCATGTGGCCGGAGGTGTCGTACAGCTTGCCGGTGCGCGAGTCGGTACGGGTCAGCGCGCCCTCGTAGTCGAGCAGCAGCGCCTCGTGCGAGGCGTAGAACTCGACCGCGCGGAACTCGGCCGGGTCGGTGCCGCACGCCTTCATGAAGTTCAGCGCGTTGTCGATCTCGCGCGCCAGCTGCTCGTAGCGCTGGCCCGACGGGGACGACTTCACGAAGTCCTGGTTCCAGGCGTGCACCTGGCGCAGGTCGGCGTAGCCACCGGTGGTGAAGGCGCGGACCAGGTTCAGCGTCGACGAGGACGCGTGGTACATCCGCTTCAGGCGCTCCGGGTCCGGGACCCGGGCGGCCTCGGTGAAGTCGAAGCCGTTGACGGAGTCGCCCCGGTAGGTCGGGAGCGTCACGCCGTCGCGGGTCTCGGTCCCCTTCGAGCGCGGCTTGGAGTACTGCCCGGCGATGCGGCCGACCTTCACGACGGGCACGGAGGCCGCGTACGTGAGGACGGCGCTCATCTGGAGCAGCGTCTTCAGCTTGGCGCGGATGTGGTCGGCGGAGACGGCGTCGAAGGCCTCGGCGCAGTCGCCACCCTGGAGGAGGAACGCCTCGCCACGGGCGACGGCTCCCATCCGGGCGCGCAGTTGGTCGCACTCGCCGGCGAAGACGAGCGGAGGATAGGACTCGAGCTCCGCGACGACGTCGCGCAGAGCCTCGGCATCGGGGTACTCAGGCTGCTGCGCCGCGGGCAGGTCTCGCCAGGTCGCCTTGGCGACGGCGTGGGTATCAGCGTTCACGGTCACGCCACCACAGTACGGGTCCGAGGCCCGCGTCCACGCCAGTGACCGCCTGATGAGACGAATACAACGGAAGCGACGAAACAGACGGACCCGACAGGGGTGCGTGGGCTACGATCGGCGCCATGTTCACGCAGACGACCCAGAACTGGTGGTGGACCGCTCATCCGGCGGCCCACTGACTGCGCGTACACCGAAACCACGCGAAGGCCGCCCGAGGGGCGGCCTTTCTCGTACCCGCGAGGCCGTTCCTCTCCCCCACAGGAAAGGAACACTCATGGATCTCTCCCGTCTCCTCGACGACTCCTGCCCCCCGTTCGCGCTGCTGCGCCGCCGCACCCCCGGCCGTGACCACGACACCGTCGAGGTGCTCATCGGCCCGGTGCACGAGGCCGAGCGACTCGCCGAGCTGCCCGTCCGCCGTGAGCTGCCGACGCTCGCGCTCGTGCCGTTCCGGCAGATCCGCGAGCGCGGCTTCGACGTGCGCGACGACGGCACGCCGCTCGCCGTGCTGGCCGCCGAGGAGGCGTACGAGCTGCCGCTCGCCGACGCCCTCGCGCAGCTCCCGGACCGTGCCGTACGGGTCGAGGGCGGCGGGTTCGACGTGTCCGACGAGGAGTACGGGCGGATCGTGCGGCGGGTGATCGACGAGGAGATCGGGCGCGGCGAGGGCGCGAACTTCGTCATCCGGCGCACCTTCACCGGCGAGATCCCCGGCTTCGGGCGGGCCGACGCGCTCGCGCTGTTCCGGCGGCTGCTCGCGGGCGAGCGCGGCGCGTACTGGACCTTCGTCGTCCACACCGGGGACCGCACGCTCGTCGGGGCCAGCCCGGAGGTGCACGTGCGGATGTCCGGGGGCACGGTCGTGATGAACCCGATCAGCGGCACCTACCGCTACCCGGCGGGCGCCGCGCCGACGCCCGAGGACCTGCTCGCGTTCCTGGCCGACCGCAAGGAGACCGAGGAGCTGTCGATGGTGGTCGACGAGGAGCTGAAGATGATGTGCACCGTCGGCGACCGGGGCGGGGTGGTGATCGGACCGCGCCTGAAGGAGATGGCGCATCTCGCCCACACGGAGTACGAGCTGCGCGGCCGCTCCTCGCTCGACGTGCGCGAAGTGCTCCGCGAGACGATGTTCGCGGCGACCGTGACCGGCTCACCGCTGCAGAACGCGTGCCGGGTCATCGAGCGCCACGAAGTCGGGGGCCGCGGCTACTACGCGGGCGCGCTCGCGCTGCTCGGCACCGACGAGAACGGGGCGCAGACCCTGGACTCCCCCATCCTCATCCGCACCGCCGACATCGACGCCGCCGGCAACCTGCGGGTCCCCGTCGGCGCCACGCTCGTGCGGCACTCGGACCCGGCGGGCGAGGTCGCCGAGACGCACGCGAAGGCGGCGGGCGTGCTGGCCGCGCTCGGGGTACGGGAGGGGCGGCCGCGCGAGGAGGACGCGGTGCCGGCGCGGCTGGCCGAGGACCCGCGGGTGCGGGCGGCGCTCGACGCGCGGCGGGCGGACCTGGCGCCGTTCTGGCTGCGGATGCAGGTCCGGTCCGCGGAGCTGTCCGGGCACGCGCTGGTCATCGACGCCGAGGACACCTTCACGGCGATGCTGGCGCATCTGCTGCGCTCGTCCGGCCTGGACGTGTCCGTCCTCCGCTACGACGAGCCGGGCCTGCGCGAGCTGGCCCTCGCCCACGACGGCCCGGTGGTCCTCGGGCCCGGCCCGGGCGACCCGCAGGACGCGGCCGACCCGAAGATGCGCTTCCTGCGCGGGCTCACGGCGGAGCTGCTGCGCGAGCACCGGCACGGCCTGCTCGGGGTGTGCCTGGGCCACGAGCTGATCGCGGCCGAGCTGGGCCTGGAGATCGTGCGGAAGCGGACGCCGTTCCAGGGCGCGCAGGTGCGGATCGACCTGTTCGGGCAGGAGCAGACGGTCGGCTTCTACAACAGCTTCACGGCGCGGTGCGACGACGAGGCGGTCCGGGAGCTGGCCGCTCACGGCATCGACGTGAGCCGGGACGCGGCGACGGCGGAGGTGCACGCGCTGGCAGGGCGCGGATTCGCGTCGATGCAGTTCCACCCCGAATCGGTGCTCACGCTGGACGGAGCGGCGGTCGTCACTCGGCTGCTGGCGTCAGCCGGCGCCGAGGCCGCCGTGACCGGACCGGGCGACGTTCGTTAGTCCGGGGCTCCCCGCGACAGCGGGGATGGTCCGTGGACTCCCGCGAAGCCGGGGCCGCGCAGTGCGTGCTCCCCGCACCGGCGGGGATGGTCAGGCCCTCGGTACCAGGACGTTCTCGCTTCGCCTGCCCTCCAGGTAGTCGAGGACGTTCTGGACCGTGGTGTCGATGATCTGGCCGACCGCCTCGGCCGTGTAGTACGCCTGGTGGGAGGTGACCACCACGTTGGGGAAGGTCACCAGGCGGGCCAGGGTGTCGTCCTCGACGCCCGCGAGGGACTTGTCGAGGAAGAAGAGCCCGGCCTCCGCCTCGTACACGTCGAGGCCGACCCCGGCGAAGCGGCCCGCGCGCAGTTCGCCGACGAGGGCCTCGGTGTCGACGAGGCCGCCGCGGCTGGAGTTCACCAGGATGGCGTCGTCCTTCATGGAGCGCAGGGCGGCGGCGTCGACGAGGTGGTGGGTGGCCGGGAGCAGCGGGACGTGCAGGCTGACGAGGTCGGCCTCGGCGAAGAGGTGCTCCTTGTCGACGTACTTCATGCCGAGTCCGACGCAGGCGGGGTTCTCGGCGATGTCCCAGCCGAGCAGCCGCATGCCGAAGCCGTGGGCGATCCGGGTGAACGCCTCGCCGATCTTGCCGGTGCCGAGCACGCCGACCGTCCGGCCGCGCAGGTCCCGGCCCATGAGTCCGTCGAGCCGGAAGTCGAAGTCGCGGGTCCGGTTGGAGGCGCGGACGATCCGCCGGTTGACCGCCATCGCGAGGGTCCAGGCGAACTCGGCGACGGAGTACGGCGAGTAGTACGAGACGCGGGCGACGGTGAGACCGAGCCGCTCGGCCACGTCGAGGTCGATGTTGTTGAAGCCGGTGGAACGCTGGGCGACCATCCGCGTGCCGCCGGCGGCGAGGGTCTGCAGCACGCGGTGGTTCAGGTCGGCGTTGACGCTGGTGGAGATGATCTCGTAGCCGGCGGCGATGGCGGCGGTGTCCTCGGTGAGGAAGACGCCCAGGCAGCGGACCTCGTGGTGGCCCTCGAAGGCCTTCTCCATGAGCGGCTTCTCGTCCGTCTGCACGCCGAATGCCAGGATCTCCACGGGCCCCTCCGAGGGTGTGCGCCGGTTTTGTCCGGTCAAGGGCGAATATACGGCTCGGTGTCGCCGGCGGCTCAGCCGGGCGGGCGGCTCAGCCGAAGAAGATCCCCGCCTCCGCGTACCGCCCCGGGTCCACCGTCTTGAGCCGGTCGGTCGCCGCCGCCAGCGGGACCCGGACCACGTCCGTACCGCGCAGGGCGACCATCGTCCCGTACGCCCCGTCCCGCACCGCGTCCACCGCGTGCAGTCCGAACCGGGTGGCCAGCCAGCGGTCGAAGGCGCTCGGGCTGCCGCCGCGCTGGACGTGGCCGAGGACCGTGGTGCGGGCCTCCTTGCCGGTGCGCCGCTCGATCTCGGCGGCCAGCCACGCGCCCACCGGGCCCGCGCCGGGCCCGCCGGCGCGCGGCCGGGCGCCCTCGGCGACGACGAGGATCGGGGCGTAGGTGGCGGAGAAGCGGGAGGCGACCCAGGCGAGCACCTGGTCGAGGTCGAAGCGCTGCTCGGGCACGAGGATGACGTTGGCGCCGCCGGCGAGTCCGGCGTGCAGCGCGATCCAGCCGGTGTGGCGGCCCATCACCTCGACGACGAGGACGCGGCGGTGCGAGTCGGCGGTGGTGTGGAGCCGGTCGATGGCCTCGGTGGCGATGCCGACGGCGGTGTCGAAGCCGAAGGTCCAGTCGGTGGCCGACAGGTCGTTGTCGATGGTCTTGGGAACGCCGACGCAGGGCAGCCCGTGCTCGGCGTGCAGCCGGGCGGCGACGCCGAGGGTGCCGCGGCCGCCGACCACGACCAGGGCGTCGGTGCGGTGCTTGGCCAGCTGCTCACGGATCCGGCGGACGCCGTCGGGGAGGGCGAAGGGGTCGGTGCGGGAGGAGCCGAGCACGGTGCCGCCGCGCGGCAGGAGGCCGCGGACGGCGCGGACGTCGAGCGGGACGGTGTCGCCCTCGACCACCCCGCGCCAGCCGTCGCGGAAGCCGGTGAGGCTCCAGCCGTGTTCCTGGACGCCCTTGCGGACGACGGCGCGGATCACCGCGTTGAGTCCGGGGCAGTCGCCTCCGCCGGTCAGCACACCGACGCGCATGGGCACGCTCCTTCGCCGTACGTGGGGCTCCTGAGGGGATGCGGCCCACGCTAGTGGTGCGGCGGGCCGCCCCGAGACGGCGAATTGAGTGAATCCCGGCGCCGGTCAGGCGTCGTCGAGCCCGACCTCGATGGCGTACCGGACGAGCTCCACGCGGTTGTGCAGCTGGAGCTTGCCGAGGGTGTTCTGCACGTGGTTCTGCACGGTGCGGTGGGAGATGACGAGCCGTTCGGCGATCTGCTTGTAGCTCAGGCCCTTGGCGACCAGGCGCAACACCTCGGTCTCGCGCTCGGTGAGCCGCGGGGCCTTGGGCTCGTCGGCGCCGGCGGCCGGGGCGGGCTCGGCGGCGAGCCGGCGGTACTCGCCGAGGACGAGGCCGGCCAGGCCCGGCGTGAAGACCGGGTCACCCACGGCGGTGCGCCGGACCGCGTCGAGCAGTTCCTCCGTGCTGGCGGACTTCAGCAGATAGCCGGTGGCACCGGACTTCACGGCCTCCAGGACGTCGGCGTGCTCGCCGCTCGCCGAGAGCACGAGGACCCGCAGTCGCGGATTGGCGCCGACGAGCTCCTTGCAGACCTGGACGCCCGGCTTGAGCGGCAGGTTCAGGTCGAGGACGAGGACGTCGGGGTCGGCCGCGGCGGCGCGGCGGACGGCCTGCTCGCCGTCGCCCGCGGTGGCGACGACGGCGAGGCCGGCCTCGCCGAGGTCGCGGGCGACCGCGTCCCGCCACATCGGATGGTCGTCGACCACCATGACCCGGATGGGCCGCCGCTGTTCCACTGCCTGCTGCTCGCTCACTTCGCTCCTGCCTTCCCCCGCTGCTCCCGCGGTGCGCGCGGGACCTTCAGTTCCACTTCGGTGCCCTGGCCGGGGACCGAGATCAGCTCGGCGGTGCCGCCGAGGTCGCGCAGCCGGCCCCGGATGGACAGGGCCACGCCCATCCGCCCCTCGCCCTCGGCCTGGGCGAGCCGGCCCTCGGGGATGCCGGGGCCGTCGTCCCGTACGGTCACGATCACCTCGTCACCCCAGTCCTCCACCAGGATCCAGGCGCGGGCCGCCTCGCCCGCGTGCACCCGCACGTTGTCCAGGGCGGCGCCGACGGCCGCGGCCAGTTCGCGGGCGGCCGGGGCGGGCAGCGGGACCGGGGCGCCGGGATCGGCGAGGGTGACCCTGGCTCCGGCGCGCGGGGCGAGCAGGGTGCGCAGGTCGATCTCCTCCGACGCGGACTCCGGCTGCTCCGGTTCCTCCACCAGCCGTACGACCGCGCCCTCGGACTCGTCCTCGGAGACGTACGAGGTGCGGATGAGCCCGCCGGCCACCAGGGTGCGCAGCGCGACCTCCTGTTCGCCGGCCATCCGGCCCAGCTCGGCGGCCTCGCCGCCGAGGGCGGTGCCGCGCCGCTGCACCATGGCGAGGACCTGGAGCACGCTGTCGTGGATGTCCCGGGCGAGCCGCTCCCGTTCGCGGGTCGCGGCCTCGATCTCCAGGGCGCGGGCGAGGGTGCGCTCGGAGGCGCGGGCGACCTCGACCACGTAGCCGATGGCGATGGAGGCGACCCAGACGAGCAGCACGTTGTGCAGGGTGTCGCGGGTGGGGTGGCCGCGCTCGACGACGTTGGCGACGGCGACCAGCGAGGACGCCAGGCCGGCCCAGCGCCAGCCGCCCTTGATGGCGTAGGCGAGCACGGCGCCGGCGGTCCATATCGACGGCAGGGTGGAGCTGTCCACCGACCGCACCTGCTCGTCCGCGAGCGGGGTGAGCAGGATGCCGGTGAGGGCGATGGTGAGGTCCGCGGCCAGGAAGCGCCTGGTGCAGCTGACCGCGTTCGCCACCTGGGGAAGCGTGGCGAGGGTCCACACGCACAGCACGGCGAGATAGGCGACCGCGACCCAGTGCCGCTCGTAGTGCCGCCAGCCGAAGACGCACAGCAGCACGGCGTACCCCATGGTGAGGACGCGGTACGCGGTGAGCGCGCGCCACAGCGGCTGCTCGACCGACATGCGCACGACACGTTCGCGCCTGGCCATCTCCCCCACCACCCCCGGGCGCCTCCTCGTCGGGAGGGTCAGGCGCCGGACTCTTCCCGTGCCGCGATCTCGGCCTTGACGGCCTCCTTGGCGGCCTTCTCGGCTTCCGCGATCTGCCGCTTGGCGGCGGTCGCGTAGATGTCCACGTACTCCTGGCCGGACAGCTTCATGATCTCGTACATGACCTGGTCGGTCACCGAGCGCAGGATGAAGCGGTCGCCCTCCATGCCCTGGTAGCGGCTGAAGTCGAGCGGCTTGCCGATCCGGATGCCCGGGCGCATCAGCTTGGGCACGATCTTGCCGGGCGGCTGGATCTTCTCGGTGTCGATCATGGCGACCGGGATCACCGGCGCGCCGGTGGCGAGCGCCACGCGCGCGAGACCGCCGGGCTTGCCGCGGTAGAGCCGCCCGTCGGGCGAGCGGGTGCCCTCCGGGTAGATGCCGAACAGGCCGCCCGACTCGATGACCTCGATGCCGGCCCTGATCGCCGCCTCGCCCGCGCCGCGCGCGCCGGAGCGGTCGACCGGGAGCTGGCCGACGCCCTTGAAGAACGCGGCCGTCAGCTTGCCCTTGACGCCGGGGCTGGTGAAGTACTCGGCCTTGGCGATGAAGGTGACCTTGCGGTCGAGGACGGCGGGCAGGAAGAAGGAGTCCGAGAAGGACAGGTGGTTGCTCGCGAGGATCGCCGGCCCCTCGGCGGGAATGTTCTCGAGGCCCTCCACCCAGGGCCTGAAGGCGATCTTCAGGGACCCTCCGAGGGAGAACTTCATAGCGCCGTAGATCAACTCGTCATGCCTTCCGTGTGCCGTCACGACGACCTTATCCCTTGAGGACGGGACGGGACCGCCACGGGCGCCGCGGCTTCGTGCGAACGGATGCGAACGGGTGCGAACGGCCCTGGTCGGTGTCGGTCCGGTCGCGTACGGTGAAAGCCTTCCCCTTCCGTAGTCGAACCCCGAACAGGAGACCCCGTGTCGGTCCTTCCTGGAGCCGAGCCGTACCGCCACGAGGGCGGAGAGGTCGGCGTCCTCCTCTGTCACGGATTCACCGGTTCCCCGCAGTCGCTGCGCCCGTGGGCCGAGTATCTGGCCGGGCGCGGGCTGACGGTCTCGCTGCCGCTGCTGCCCGGGCACGGCACCCGCTGGCAGGACATGCAGCTCACCACCTGGCACGACTGGTACGCGGAGGTGGACCGCGAGCTGCGCGAGCTCACCGCGCGCTGCGCGCGGGTCTTCGTGATGGGCCTGTCGATGGGCGGCGCCCTGACGCTGCGGCTCGCCGCGCGGCACGGCGACGCGATCAGCGGCATCGTGCTCGTGAACCCGGGCAACAAGGTGCACGGGGTCGCGGCGCGCGCGCTGCCGGTCGTCCGCCACTTCGTCCCGTCCACGAAGGGCATCGCCAGCGACATCAAGAAGCCCGGCTCGGCCGAGATCGGCTACGAGCGGGTGCCGCTGCACGCGGCGCACTCGCTGCGGCGCTTCTTCCAGGTCGTCGACGGCGAGCTGCCGCAGGTCACACAGCCGATGGTGCTGCTGCACAGCCCGCAGGACCATGTGGTGCCGCCGGCCGACTCGGCGCGCATCCTCAGCCGGGTGTCGTCGACGGACGTCAAGGAGATCCTGCTGGAACAGAGCTACCACGTGGCGACGTTGGACCATGATGCGGAGCGGATCTTCGAGGAGAGCTGGGCGTTCGTGACCCGGCTCGCTCCGGAGCTCTCCGGTGACAAGGCCGAGCAGGCCGAGAAGGCCAAGTAGCTCCGAAAGGCCGAGCAGGTCGGCATGGTCGAGGACGTCGAGAAGGGAAGCGCGAGCGGTGGCTGATCAGCAGGACGGGGAGCGCGAGCCGCAGCCCATCGACGAGGAGGCGGCCTGGGCCGCGATCGTCGCGGGGTACGGCGAGGAGCCCGCGGACCCCCCGGGCGCGCGCCCCTTCCGTCCCAACCGTCCGGTGCAGGACCTGGCGCTGCCGGACCTGCCGGACGCCCCGGACGACGGCGGGACGGTGGCGCCGGGGCGCGGCACCGCCTCCGAGTCGCCGGAGAAGCCGGACAAGTTCCGCAAGCCGGAGCCGCCCGCCGAACCGGACGGGCCGGCGCTCGGCTCGTCGATCGTCTTCGCGCCGGGCGTGGGCCTGGGCGGCCCGCGCGACTACACGCCGGCCGAGCCGGACGAGGCCGGCGGCGGCGCGGCCGACGAGGGCCACTTCGTCCCGCCGGAGCCCCCGCCGCTGCCGGAGGCCGACACCACGACCAAGTTCGCCTGGCTGGCGGTGGTCGGCGGCCCGGTCCTGATGCTGCTCGCCGTGCTGCTCCAGTGGGACATGACCTGGTGGCTGACCACGCTGTGCGTGGGCGGCTTCCTGGGCGGCTTCGTGACCCTGGTGGCCCGGATGAAGAGCGACGACGAGGACGACGACGGCTTCGACGACCCGGGCCGGGGCGCGGTGGTGTAACCGCCCGCCCCCTCAGGCCGACGGGCCGGCCGGGCTCGCCGGGATACGGACCACCGCCAGGACGGGCAGGTGGTCCGTCGCCGTTTCCAGGTCTCGCGGGTCGAGGTCGGTCGGGACGCCGCAGGCGAGGAACTCGACGCCCGGCGTGGCGAGGATCGCGTCGATGCGGCGGTCGGGGGCCCGGGCGGGCCAGGTGGGTTCGGCGCCCCAGGGGGCGGCCGTGCGGCCGTCCTGGAGTTCCTTGGTCAGGCGGGTCCAGGCGCGGCCGCCGGGGCGTTCGTTGAGGTCGCCGGCGACGATCGCGTACGGCGTGCCGAGCGCGGCCACCCGGTCCAGGAGCAGGCCGGCCTGGGCGTGGCGCTCGTCCGCGTACAGGCTCAGATGGCAGCTGACGAGGCCGACGCGCGCGCCGCCGAGGCGGACCACGGCGGTGGCGAGGCCGCGTCGGTGCCGGCCGGGGGTGAGGGGCAGGAGCACGTCCTCGGTGCGCTCGACGGTGGCCCGCAGTGAGCACAGCAGCATCGGCCCGGCGGCGGTCGCGCCGCCGCTCAGGATGACGAGGTCGCACCTGGCGGCGAGCCGGGCCGCGTGCTTGCGCCAGCGGAAGAAGCGCGGGGCCTCCTGGACGAAGACCAGGTCGGGGGCGCAGGCCCGGATCACCCGGGCGAGGGCGTCCTCGTCGTCGCGCATCGAGCGCACGTTGTACGAGAGGACCCGGACGACGGCCGAACCGTCGGGTTCGGTACGGGAGTTGGGCAGCTCGCTGATCGCCATGCGGTCAACATAGACGCCGGTGCCCGCCGAGCCCCAGAGGGCGCGGCGGGC
>NZ_JBSGBF010000154.1:0-11125 GCF_053601115.1 Streptomyces sp. NPDC004788 | reverse complement strand
CGACAGCCGTACTTGTTGTCGAACTTCGACTTGGTGACGGCGTCGTTCACGTTGATGGCCGGGAAGAGGAGCGCGCCCTCGCGGTGCATCTCGTAGAGGCGGTGGACGCCGGTGGTGGTCTCCTCCGTCACGCCGCGGATGCCGGACGCGATCGCCGACCAGTCCAGGGTGCTGTTCTCCAGCAGGGCCCGCACCACGGCGAGTTCCTCGTTGGTCGCCTCGGGCAGGGCGCCGGTCTTCTGGTACTCCACGCCCTTGTGGACGAGGAGCGTGGCGTCCCCGCCGTCGTCCAGGATCATGTTGGGGCCGTCGGCGTCCGGCCAGGTCAGCGCCTGCTCGGTGCACCACCAGTACTCCTCCAGCGTCTCGCCCTTCCAGGCGAAGACCGGGATGCCGGCGGCGGCGATCGCCGCGGCGGCGTGGTCCTGGGTGGAGAAGATGTTGCAGGACACCCAGCGCACCTCGGCGCCGAGCGCGACCAGGGTCTCGATGAGGACGGCGGTCTGCACGGTCATGTGCAGGGACCCGGTGATGCGGGCGCCGGCCAGCGGCTGCTGGTCCGCGTACTCGCGGCGGATCGCCATCAGGCCGGGCATCTCGTGCTCGGCGAGGGTGATCTCCTTGCGGCCGAAGGGGGCCAGGGACAGGTCGGCGACCTTGAAGTCGGAGAAGGGGGAAGGCATGCGGCACTCCTGGGGATCGGGTCGGTCGAACGTGGGGGCCGTGGTCACGCGGCGGTCAGGGGCCACGGTCACCGCGCGTTGAAGTACGTGGCGTCGGGATGGTGGACCACGAAGGCGTCGGTGGACTGTTCCGGGTGCAGCTGGAACTCCTCGGAGAGGACGACGCCGATCCGCTCGGGGCGGAGCAGTCCGGCGATCTTGGCGCGGTCCTCGAGGTCGGGGCAGGCGCCGTAGCCGAGGGAGAAGCGGGCGCCGCGGTACTTGAGGGCGAACATGTCGCGGAGGTCCTCGGGGTCCTCGTCGCCGAAGCCGAGTTCGCGGCGCACCCGGGCGTGCCAGAACTCGGTCAGCGCCTCGGTCAACTGGACCGACAGGCCGTGCAGTTCGAGGTAGTCGCGGTAGGAGCCGGCCTCGAAGAGCTCGGCTGCGGCCTGGGAGACCCGGTTGCCCATGGTGACGATCTGCAGGCCGATCACGTCCTGTTCGCCGGACTCCTCCGGGCGGAAGAAGTCGGCCAGGCACAGCCGCCGGCCGCGGCGCTGGCGGGGGAAGGCGAAGCGGGCGGCCTCGGCGCCGTCCTCGTCGCGGAGGATCAGCTCGTCGCCCTTGGAGTTGGCCGGGTAGTAGCCGTAGACGACGGCCGGCTCCAGCCAGCCCGAGGTCTGCAGCCGGTCCAGCCACATCCGCAGCCGCGGCCGGCCCTCGGTCTCGACGAGTTCCTCGTAGGAGGGGCCGGTCCCGGCGCGCGCGGCCTTCAGCCCCCACTGGCCCTTGAACAGGGCGTCCTCGTCGAGCCATGCGGCGTAGTCGGCGAACGGGACACCCTTGACGATCCGGTCGCCCCAGAACGGCGGTACGGGGATCCGGTTGTCCACCGCCACGTCGGAGCGGACGGGTCCGCGGCCGGGCTCCTCCGGCCGGGTGACCTCGGCGCGTGCGTGGCGCCGCTGCCGCAGTTCGGGCAGGGCCGCGCCCGGCACGCCCCGCTTGACCGCCATGAGGGCGTCCATCAGACGCAGGCCCTCGAAGGCGTCACGGGCGTAGCGGACCTCGCCGTCGTAGATCCCGTGCAGGTCCTGCTCGACGTAGGTCCTGGTCAGGGCCGCGCCACCGAGGATCACCGGATATCTCCCGGCCAGCCCGCGCCGGTTCAGCTCCTCCAGGTTCTCCTTCATGATCACCGTGGACTTCACCAGCAGACCGGACATGCCGATCACGTCGGCGGCATGCTCCGCGGCGGCCTCCAGGATCGCCGACACCGACTGTTTGATGCCGATGTTGACGACGTCGTAGCCGTTGTTGGACAGGATGATGTCGACGAGGTTCTTGCCGATGTCGTGGACGTCGCCCTTGACGGTGGCCAGCACGATCGTGCCCTTGCCCGCCGCGTTCCCGCCGTCGGCCGCCTTCTCCAGGTGCGGCTCCAGGTACGCGACCGCGGCCTTCATCACCTCGGCGGACTGGAGCACGAACGGCAGCTGCATCTGGCCGGAGCCGAACAGCTCGCCGACGGTCTTCATCCCGGACAGCAGCGTGTCGTTGATGATCTCCAGCGCCGGGCGCTCGGCCAGCGCCGCGTCGAGGTCGGCCTCCAGGCCGCCGCGCTCCCCGTCGACGACGCGCCGTTCGAGGCGTTCCCCGAGCGGCAGGGCCGCCAGTTCCTCGGCCTTGGACGCGGCGCCGGCGGAGGCGGAGACGCCCTCGAACAGCTCAAGGAGTCGCTGCAGCGGGTCGTACCCCTGCCTGCGGCGGTCGTGGACCAGGTCGAGCGCGGCCTCCCGCTGGTCCTCCGGGATGCGGGCCATGGGGAGGATCTTGGAGGCGTGCACGATCGCGGAGTCCAGGCCGGCGCGCACGCACTCGTGCAGGAACACCGAGTTCACGACCTGCCGGGCCGCCGGGTTCAGGCCGAAGGAGATGTTGGACAGGCCGAGGGTGGTCTGCACCTCGGGGTGCCGGCGCTTGAGTTCGCGGATGGCCTCGATGGTCTCGATGCCGTCGCGGCGGGACTCCTCCTGCCCGGTGGCCAGGGTGAAGGTCAGGCAGTCCACCAGGATCGACGACTCCTCGATGCCGTACTCGGTGGTGAGCTGCGCGATGAGCCGCTCGGCGACCTCCGTCTTCTTCTCCGCGGTACGGGCCTGCCCCTCCTCATCGATCGTGAGCGCGACGAGGCCGGCGCCGTGTTCGCGGGCGAGTGCGGCGATGCGCCCGAACCGGGTGTCCGGGCCGTCGCCGTCCTCGTAGTTCACCGAGTTCAGCACGGCCCGGCCGCCCAGCACCTCGAGTCCGGCGCGCAGCACCTCGGGTTCGGTGGAGTCCAGCACGACCGGCAGCGTGGACGCGGTGGCCAGCCGCCCGGCGATCTCCCTCATGTCCGCCACGCCGTCGCGGCCGACGTAGTCCACGCAGAGGTCGAGCAGGTGCGAGCCGTCCCGGATCTGTTCCCTGGCGATCTCCACGCACCCCTGCCAGTCCTCGGCCAGCATGGCCTCGCGGAACTTCTTGGACCCGTTGGCGTTCGTCCGCTCGCCGATGGCCAGGTAGGAGGTGTCCTGGCGGAACGGAACCGGCTGGTAGAGCGAGGAGGCGGCCGGCTCGGGCCGGGGCCGGCGCGGAGTGAGGGCGCGCCCCCGCACGCGCCGGACGACGGCGCGCAGGTGCTCGGGAGTGGTGCCGCAGCAGCCGCCGACCAGCGAGACGCCGTACTCCTCGGTGAACCCGGCGTGCGCGTCGGCGAGCTCTTCGGGACCGAGTGGATAGTGGGCGCCGTCCTTGCCGAGCACGGGCAGGCCCGCGTTCGGCATGCACGACAGGCCGACTCGGGCGTGCCGGGACAGATGGCGCAGGTGCTCGCTCATCTCGGCGGGGCCGGTGGCGCAGTTGAGGCCGATCATGTCGATGCCGAGGGGCTCAAGCGCGGTGAGCGCCGCCCCGATCTCCGAGCCGAGCAGCATGGTGCCGGTGGTCTCCACGGTGACCTGCGCGAAGACCGGCAGGTCGAGCCCGGCCTCGGCAAGGGCGCGCTTGCAGCCGAGCACCGCGGCCTTGGTCTGGAGCAGGTCCTGGCTGGTCTCCACGAGCAGCGCGTCGGCGCCGCCGGCGATCAGACCCGCCGCGTTGCGCTGGTAGCCGTCGCGCAGGGTCCCGTACGGAGCGTGGCCGAGGGTCGGCAGCTTGGTGCCCGGTCCGATGGAGCCGAGCACCCAGCGGACCCGGCCGTCCTGGTGGGCGTCGGCGGCCTCGCGGGCCACGCGGGCGCCGGCCGCGGACAGCTCGAAGATCCGGTCGGCGCTGTCGTACTCGCCGAGCGCCGCGTGGTTGGCGCCGAAGGTGTTGGTCTCCACGCAGTCGACACCGACCGCGAAGTACGCCTCGTGCACGGCGCGGACGAGGTCGGGCCGGGTGACGTTGAGGATCTCGTTGCAGCCCTCCAGCTGCTGGAAGTCGTCCGGCGTCGGGTCTGCGGCCTGGAGCATGGTGCCCATCGCGCCGTCGGCGACGACCACCCGGGTGGCGAGGGCCTCGCGCAGCGCGTCGGCGCGCTGCGCCTGGGTGAGGGGGCTCATGGCGCACCCACCGGGTTGCGCTCGATCCGGCGGACCGGCTCCGCGGCGCTCGCGCGGTACTCCCCGGTGTGGTCTGTGGCGATCGGGCCGGTGACGGCGACGTGCACGGTGGTGCCTCCTCTGGGCAACGGCGACATGGCGGGAGGTCAGGCCAGCGCGAGGGCGCGGAGCTTGTCCGCCCGGTCGGTGCGCTCCCAGGTGAACTCGGGCAGTTCCCGGCCGAAGTGGCCGTAGGCGGAGGTGCGGGCGTAGATCGGGCGCAGCAGGTCGAGGTCGCGGATGATCGCGGCGGGCCGCAGGTCGAAGACCTGGCCTACGGCCTCCTGGATCTTCGGTACGGGGACGGTCTCGGTGCCGAAGGTCTCCACGAACAGGCCGACCGGCTCCGCCTTGCCGATCGCGTAGGCGACCTGTACCTCGGCGCGGCGGGCGAGTCCGGCGGCGACGATGTTCTTGGCGACCCAGCGCATCGCGTACGCCGCCGAGCGGTCCACCTTGGAGGGGTCCTTGCCGGAGAAGGCGCCGCCGCCGTGCCGGGACCAGCCCCCGTAGGTGTCCACGATGATCTTGCGACCGGTCAGGCCGGCGTCGCCCATCGGGCCGCCGATCTCGAACCGGCCGGTGGGGTTGACCAGCAGGCGGTGGCCGGTGGTGTCGATGCCGGCGTCGGCCAGGACGGGTTCGACGACGAACGCGCGGATGTCGGGGGCGAGCAGCGCGTCGAGGTCGATGTGGGCGGCGTGCTGGGTGGAGACGACGACGGTGTCGAGACGGACCGCGCGGTCGCCGTCGTACTCGATGGTGACCTGGGTCTTTCCGTCGGGCCGCAGGTAGGGCATGGTGCCGTCCTTGCGGACCTGGGTGAGCCGCTGGGCGAGCCGGTGCGCCAGGGAGATGGGCAGCGGCATCAGTTCGGGGGTGTCGTCGCACGCGTAGCCGAACATCAGGCCCTGGTCGCCGGCGCCCTGCCGGTCGAGTTCGTCCTGGAGGCCGTCGACACGGTGCTCGTGGGCCCGGTCGACGCCCTGGGCGATGTCGGGCGACTGGGCGTCGATCGAGACGGAGACGCCGCAGGAGGCACCGTCGAATCCCTTGGTCGAGGCGTCGTAGCCGATGTCGAGGACGGCCGCGCGGACCAGGCCGGGGATGTCGGCGTACGCCGTGGTGGTGACCTCGCCGGCGAGATGGACCTGGCCGGTGGTGATCAGGGTCTCGACCGCCACGCGGGACCGCGGGTCCTGCGCGAGCAGGGCGTCCAGGACGGTGTCGCTGATCCGGTCCGCGATCTTGTCGGGGTGACCCTCGGTCACGGACTCCGAGGTGAAGAGACGACGGGACACGATTCCTCCGGGAGCTCGCGGGGCCGTGGACTGCTGGGCCGTGGACTGCTGGGCCCGCACAGGGTGGGCGGGGACTCTTCAAGCGGGCTCGAGTTCCGCTCGACGCGGCGGCGGAGCGGGCGCCTCCAGCCAGACCTGAGCGGGCCGGCGCATGCTGCCCGGGTTCCGTACGCGGCGACCACGCCGCGGCTTCCACGCGGCGGCCTCCACACGGCGACGACGCTGCGGCTTCACGGCGAGTTCACGGCGACGAGAGAGGTGTCCATGGCGGTGACGACGAGCCGATCACCCATCCGGGTCCTGGTCATCGGCGGCGGTATCGGTGGTCTCTGCGTGGCCCAGGGGCTGCGGCGGGCCGGTGTCGACGTCCAGGTGTACGAGCGCGACGAGTCGGCCGACGGGCGCCGGCAGGGCTACCGGCTCCGGATCAGCCCCGAGGGCGAGGCGGCCCTGCGGGCCTGTCTGCCGCCGCGGCTGACCGAGCTGCTCGCGGCGACGGCGAACGCCCGCGACGACAGCGGGCTCGCGGCCTACGACGAGCACCTGACGGCGCAGTGGGCGCCGGCCTTCGAGGACCCGCGGGCCGGCCGGGACGACAAGATCGATGCCGTGGACCGGGTGACGCTGCGGCGGATCCTGCTGGCCGGTCTCGACGAGGTCGTCCACTTCGGGAAGAACTTCGAGCGGCTTGAGCGGACGCCCGACGGGCGGGTGACCGCTCACTTCGCGGACGGCAGCGAGGCCGTCGGTGACGTGCTGGTCGCCGCGGACGGCACCAACTCGCGGGTCCGTGCCCAGCTCCGGCCCTGGGACAACCCCCAGGACCTGGGCATCCGGACGATCTTCTCCCGGATTCCGCGGCGGGAGGCCATCGCGGCGGGGCTGCCGGAGGCGCTGCGGGACCGCTTCAGCTATGTGATCGGCACCGACGGCCACCATCTGGGCCTGATGCCGATGCTGTTCCGCGAGCGCCCGTCGCGGGCGGCCGCCCGGCTGTGGCCGGGCGCCGGGCTCCAGGACAGCGACGACTACTACATGTCGGTGTTCAACGTGCACCTGGCGGACCTCGGCCTCACCGACGAGGGGTTCTTCGCGCTGAGCGGCGAGGAGCTGTGCGCGCTCGTGGTCGAGCGGACCCGGGCGTGGCACCCCGACCTGCGGGAGATCTTCCGGTTCGCCGATCCCGCGACGTCGTTCGCGGTGGCGCTGCGGGCCACCCGGCCGGTGGAGGCGTGGGACACCTGCCCGGTGGTGCCCCTCGGTGACGCGGTGCACGCGATGCCGCCGTCGGGCGGCGTGGGCGCGAACACCGCGGCGCGGGACGCGGCGGCGCTCAGCGGGCTGCTTGCCGCGGTGGACCGCGGGGAGCGTGAACTGGCGGAGGCCGTCGGCGAGTACCAGAAGGCGATGGTGGAGTACGCGACCGAGGGGGTGGAGATGTCCCTGCGGATCGCGGAGTGGTCGATCAAGCGGGCGCGGGGCTGACGACGACGCGGCGTCGCCCGCGTACGGGAGGTACGCGGGCGACGCTACGCGGTACTGGCGCTTGCGGTGCTGGTCATGCGGTTGGCGCTTGCGGTACTAGCGCTTGTACACCGGGCCCGTGTCGCCTGCCGGGACCTGGGCGATGTTGTAGTAGACGTTGCCCTTGAAGGTGCTGACGGTGTCGTTGATCGTCGAACCGCCCGGTGCGCCCACGAAGACGTTGTCGTGGTAATTGACCACGCTCTGACCGTAGTTGCCGATCAGCGCCTTGGCGACCGAGGTCTGGACGGTGTTGCCGTAGAAGGCGAGGTTGGTCATGGTGACGCCGCAGCCGTTGAAGATCACCGGGAAGGTGAAGCCGTTGTAGCTGGCGTCGTGGTCGTTGACGCTGACGTTGTACCGGGCGACGACACCGTCGCTCAGCTGGCCGGGCGCGGTGCAGAAGGCCAGGAAGCCGCCGCCGTTGTCGTGGCTGTAGTTGTACTGGTAGGTGACGTCGGAGTTGGCGCCGTCGGCGTCGAAGGCCATCATCGGCGGCGCGGAGGCGCCGTGCGAGACCTCGTTGTACTCCATCACGGCCTTGTCGGAGTTCCAGACCCAGACGCCGGAGTGGTAGGCGGTGGCGCGCAGACCGAAGCCGTCGACGACGTTGCGGTCGATCCTCGGGGCGGCACCGTTCTGCACCACGATGCCGTCACCGCCCTGGTTCGACAGCCGGTTCCCGGTGATGCGGACGTTGGTCATCGGTACGTAGCTGTTCTCGCCGCCCGGGAACAGGGCGCGCTTGGACCACTGGGACTCGGTGGCGATGCCGTAGCCGTCGGTGCCGGAGACGGTGCTGTTGGACACCGTGATGCCGTCGAAGGTGGTCGGCGTGGCCGAGCCGGCCGCCTTGAGGACGATGCCGCCGCTGTCCTCGTTGTCCGGCCCCGTGCTGTCGATGCCGGTGACGTCGTGCACGTTCACGTTGTCGATGACGTAGTGGCTGCCGGTGCCGTAGTCGCTGAGCAGCACGTAGATGCCGGTGCGCGCGGTGGAGTCCCGGGTGGTGGTGTCCGAGACGTCGAGGTTGCGCAGCTCCCAGCCCTGCACGTTGTGCAGGTAGACCGTGGCGCGGGCGCCGCCGCCGGCGAGGAAGGCGCGGGCGCTGCCGCCGTAGGTGCTGACCGTGATGGGCGCGGTGGCCGTGCCGGAACCCTGCGGTGCGAGGACGCCGTTGCAGGTGACGCCGCTGCGCAGGAGGACGGAGTCGCCCGGGGCGAAGGTGGTGGAGCTGACCTTGGCGAGGCTGCGCCAGGCGGTCGTGGTGGACGTGCCGGCCGCGGAGTCGTCGCCGGCGGAGCAGTCGACGTAGTACTGCCGGCCGGCGGCGTAGGCGGGGCCGGCCGCGGCGAGCGGGGTGGCGCACAGGGCGAGGACCATCGCCGCTCCCGCGGCCGCTGTTCTCGGTATTCGGGTGGATCGCATGCTTGGTGCTCCTTCTGCTTGCGTGACGCTGTCTCAGCGTGGCTGAGATGGTGTGGTCGCCCGGCCGAGAGCCGCTCGAACGGGAGTCGAGCCGCCCTCGAACGCGAAGCGGATCACCGGCCGCCGGCGGGGTGGATGATCTGGCCGTTGACGTTCCCGTTCGCCGCCGATCCGAGGAAGACGATCAGCCTGGCCACGTCGTCCGCCGTGCTCAGACGGCCGCTGGGGGTGTCCGCGACCGCTTTCTCCAGGAGCGCCGGGTCGACCGCGTCGAGACTTTCGGTGAGCGTGCCGCCGGGCGCGACCACGTTGGCGAGCACGCCGTCGCCCGTCCACATCAGGCCACGGACGAAGCCGTGCAGGGACGCCTTGGCGGCGCTGTAGATCTCGGAGCCGGGATTGCCGTGCGTCGCCGTCACCGAGGACAGCAGCACGATGCGGCCCCAGCCGCGTTCGCGCATGCCGCCGAGGGCCTGACGCACCGTCCAGAGGTGGCCCTCGACGTTCTCCCGGTAGCGGCTCAGCCAGAAGTCCATCGGGAACTGGTGGTACGGCACCATCTCCTCGGGGTTCATCCACACCCACGTCTGGGCGTTGGCGACCACCACGTCGACGCCGCCCCACCGCTCCTCGACGGCGCTCACCGTCGCGGCGACCGATGCCGGGTCCGCCAGCTCGTAGTGGAGCGCGCAGGCGCGGTCGGCGCCGCCGAGTTCCTCGACCAGTTCCTTCGCGGCGTGCTCGGACCGGTTGTACGTGACCGCGACCCGCGCGCCCTCGGCGGCGAAGGCCTTCGCGGTGGCCCGGCCGATACCCCTCGTGGCGCCGGTGACCAGTACCCGTTTGTCCGCCAGTCCCAGATCCATGCCATGTCCCCTCGTACGTCGTGCGGCAGGGCCCCGTCGGCGGGTCCCGGCCCCACCTTCGGGAACGGCGCTCGAGCGCGGCTTGACCGGTTGTGGAGCTGCCGGCCGCACAGTTCGCGCCAGATTCGCGTCATCGATTCCCGAAAGGCTCGGCCATGGACCCCACTCCCCCGGACAGACTGCGCTGGTACGCCCTCGCGGCGATCCTGACCACCCACTGCATGGACCTGCTCGACGGCATGATGGTGAACACGGCCGCTCCGGCGATCGGCGCGGGACTGCACGGCAGCAGCACCGACCTGCAGTGGATGGGCGCCGGCTATGCCCTGGCGTTCGCCTCCCTGCTGATCACCGGCGGTCGGCTCGGGGACATCGCCGGCCGCAAGCGGATGCTGCTGATCGGCACGGCGGGGTTCACCTGCGCCTCGCTGCTCGCGGGCCTCGCGGTGAACCCCGGGATGATCATCGTCGCCCGGATCGCGCAGGGGGCCTGTGCCGCGGTGATGGTGCCCCAGGGACTCGGCATCATGCGCGAGCTGTTCCCGCCGCGCGAGTTGCCCAAGGCGATCGGCCTGATGGGCCCGGTGGTGGGCGTCGCCGCGATCGTCGCGCCGGTGCTCGGCGGTGCGCTGACGACCGGGAACCTGTTCGGTCTCGGCTGGCGCGCGGTGTTCTTCGTCAATCTGCCGCTCGGCGTCCTGGCCCTGTTCGGCGCCGTGCGGTACGTACCCGACCAGCCGCCCGCCGACGGGGCGTCCGTACGCCGGCTGGACGGGATCGGCACCGCGCTGGCCGTCGGCGCGATGGTCCTGGTCGCCTACCCGCTGATGCAGGGGCGCACGGACGGCTGGCCGGCGTGGTGCTTCGTCAGCATGGGCGCGGCGCTGCCGGTGCTGGTCCTGCTCGGCGTGCACCAGCGCCGACGGGCGCGGGCCGGCCGGGTACCACTGATCGAGCCGCGCCTCGTCCGCCACGGCGGGTTCGTCGCCGCGCTGCTGCTCGGCGTGCTGTACTACACGGCGCTGAGCGGCATGATGTTCGCGCTCCTGGTGCAGCTGCAGACCGCGCACGGCTTCACCGCCCTGGGCGCCGGCCTGGCCATGGTGCCGTGGACGCTCGGCTCCGCCGTCGGATCGGCCGTCGCCGGGAACCTGCTGGTACGGCGCTTCGGCAGCCGGCACACCCTGCTGGGCGGTCTCGCGCTGCTGGTGGCCGGGGCGGTCGGGGTGATCACGGTGGTCTCGCTCGGCCGCGCCGTCAGCACGTGGCAGCTGCTGGTTCCGCTCTCGCTGCTCGGCCTCGGCATGGGCGGCGTGCTGACCCCGTACTACGACATCTCGCTCGGCCTGGTCGCCCTGCCGGAGACGGGCGCGGCCTCGGGCCTGCTCAACTCCTTCCAGCAGCTGGGCAACAGCATCGGCTACGCGCTGCTCGGCACGGTCTTCTTCAGCTACCTGCCGGACGAGCGGTACGGCGCGGACGGCGCCCTCCGCGTCACCTTCTGGCTCGCCGCCGGCCTGCTCGCGGCGGCCTTCGTGACGGCCTTCTGGATGCGCCCCCGCACCCACCGGGCGCAGCCCGGAACGGCGGGCCGGACGGATCTGGTCCCGGAGGGCCGGGTCTGACTCCGGCTCCGGACCTGACCCGCGCGCCCCCCCACGCCCCCGAGGTGAGGGGGGGGGCCGGGGGCGGGTCGGGTGGGGGTTCCGGATGGA
>NZ_JBSGBF010000153.1:0-11481 GCF_053601115.1 Streptomyces sp. NPDC004788 | reverse complement strand
GCGGAGGCCGGTGAATACCCGCCATGTTACCCAAAGGAGGTCCGAGACACGGCCTCAGCCGTGGCCCAACCAAATGGGGCCCCCCCGCGTTGAGTTCGGGCGGGGGCGCCCCTTCGCGTACGTCGTGCGGCTACGCGCTCTTCTCGTGCCTGCCGTCGTGCTTGACGATCCGCGGCACCAGCGTCGGGTTCACGTTGTCGCGGACCACGTCCGCCGTGATGACCACGCGGGCCACGTCCTTGCGGGACGGGACCTCGTACATCACCGACTGGAGGACCTCCTCCATGATGGCGCGCAGGCCGCGCGCGCCGGTGCCGCGGAGGATGGCCTGGTCGGCGATGGCCTCCAGGGCGGGGCGGTCGAAGTCCAGCTCCACGCCGTCGAGTTCGAAGAGGCGCTGGTACTGCTTGACCAGTGCGTTGCGGGGCTCGACGAGGATCTTGAGCAGGGCCTCGCGGTCCAGGTTGTGCACCGAGGTGATGACGGGGAGACGGCCGATGAACTCGGGGATCATCCCGAACTTCACCAGGTCCTCCGGCATGACCTCCTGGAACTGGTCGCTCGCCTCGATCTCGCGCTTGGAGCGGATGGTCGCCCCGAAGCCGATGCCCTTGGCGCCGGCCCGCGACTCGATGATCTTCTCCAGGCCGGCGAAGGCGCCGCCCACGATGAAGAGCACGTTCGTCGTGTCGATCTGGATGAACTCCTGGTGCGGGTGCTTCCTGCCGCCCTGGGGAGGAACCGAGGCCGTCGTGCCCTCCAGGATCTTCAGGAGGGCCTGCTGCACGCCCTCGCCGCTCACGTCGCGCGTGATCGACGGGTTTTCGCTCTTACGGGCGACCTTGTCGATCTCGTCGATGTAGATGATCCCGGTCTCGGCCTTCTTGACGTCGTAGTCGGCCGCCTGGATCAGCTTGAGCAGGATGTTCTCGACGTCCTCGCCGACATAGCCGGCCTCCGTCAGCGCGGTGGCGTCCGCGATCGCGAACGGCACGTTGAGCATCCGGGCCAGGGTCTGCGCCAGGAGCGTCTTGCCGGAGCCGGTCGGGCCGAGCAGCAGGATGTTGGACTTCGCCAGCTCGATGGCGTCGTCCCGGCCCTGCGCGCCGCCGTTCTCACCGGCCTGGACGCGCTTGTAGTGGTTGTAGACCGCGACCGAGAGGGCCTTCTTCGCGGGCTCCTGCCCGACGACGTACCCCTCGAGGAACTCGTAGATCTCGCGGGGCTTGGGGAGCTCCTCCCACCGCACCTCGCTCGTCTCGGCGAGTTCTTCCTCGATGATCTCGTTGCAGAGGTCGATGCACTCGTCGCAGATGTACACACCGGGTCCTGCGATGAGCTTCTTCACCTGCTTCTGGCTCTTTCCGCAGAACGAGCACTTGAGCAGATCGCCGCCATCACCGATGCGTGCCACGAGGTGCTTCCCCTTCGCCTGGGAGCGCTTGGTTCAGCGACTCCTGGTGCCTCATATTCGACGGTACCTTGCCGGGCCCCCCGTTCGGGCCCCCCTTGGCGCGGTTGGCATGGTCGGAATTCGGCCATGCCGCCCGTCCTGCCTCCCGCGCCACGGGAACGTCGAGCGTCAGACTGCCGAGCCGGCCGTGCTCTTGCGGGTCGAGATGATCTGGTCGATCAGGCCGTACGCGAGGGCGTCCTCGGCGGTCAGGATCTTGTCGCGCTCGATGTCGTCGCGGATCTTCTCGATCGGGGTGGTGGAGTGCTTGGCCAGCATCTCCTCCAGCTGGCTGCGCATGCGCAGGATCTCGCGGGCCGCGATCTCCAGGTCGGAGAGCTGCTCACGGCCGGTGCCGCCGGACGGCTGGTGGATCAGCACGCGGGCGTTCGGCAGCGCCATGCGCTTGCCGGGGGTTCCGGCGGCCAGCAGGATGGCCGCGGCGGAGGCCGCCTGGCCCATGCAGACCGTCTGGATGTCCGGCTTCACGAACTGCATCGTGTCGTAGATGGCGGTCAGCGCGGTGAACGAGCCACCGGGGCTGTTGATGTAGATGGAGATGTCGCGGTCCGGGTCCATCGACTCCAGGCACAGCAGCTGCGCCATGACGTCGTTGGCGGAGGCGTCGTCGATCTGCACGCCGAGGAAGATCACGCGCTCCTCGAAGAGCTTCGCGTACGGGTCGTACTCGCGGATGCCCTGGGAGGTGCGCTCGACGAAGCGCGGGACGACATAGCGGTTGTCCACCTGCGGGCCGGTGTAGAGGCCGCTCGCGGAGAAGTTCGGGGTGGTCATGGGGCTGTTCACCATCCTGAGGGCGGGTGGGAGGGCTGGGGCTGTCGGAACGGGCTGCCGGGTGCTCAGGCGCCCGTGCCGCCGCCGCCCGGGACACCCGCGGCGTGGGTGATGATGTCGTCGATGAGGCCGTACTCCTTGGCCTCCTCCGCGGTGAACCAGCGGTCGCGGTCGCCGTCGCGGATGATCCGCTCGACGGTCTGGCCGGAGTGCTCCGCGGTGATCTCGGCCATGCGCTGCTTCGTGCGGAGCAGGTAGTCGGCCTGGATCTTGATGTCCGAGGCGGTGCCGCCGATGCCGGCGGAGCCCTGGTGCATCAGGATGTCGGTGTTCGGCAGCGCGAAGCGCTTGCCGGCGGTGCCGCCCGTGAGCAGGAACTGGCCCATGGACGCGGCCATGCCCATGCCGATGGTCACGACGTCGTTGGGGATGTACTGCATGGTGTCGTAGACGGCCATGCCGGCCGTCACGGAGCCACCGGGGCTGTTGATGTAGAGGTAGATGTCCTTCTCCGGGTCGGCGGCCAGGAGGAGCATCTGCGCGGTGATCTTGTTGGCGATGTCGTCGTCGACCTGCTGGCCGAGGAAGATGATGCGCTCGCCGAGCAGCCGGTTGTAGACATGGTCGCCGAGGCCACCACCGATGGACGGCTCACCCGCGGCGTAAGGCTTCAGATTCGTCACGTATCCACCTGCTCGTCTCCGACGGCCCCGTGCCGTCTCGCGTCTCGTTCTGAGGGCAGTGCCCCCGTATCCATGGACCCTAACGCGCTGGTAGGCGGGCGCCATCCCGGTTCCCGAACTGTTCGCTGGGAGCGCAAGGTAGTTGGGGGCGCATAAAGGGCTCGAACTACGTCCACGGGCCCGGGCGCACAGCTGTGCGTCCGGGCCCGTGGCGCGGGATCAGCGGGCTTCACCGGGCGGCCTGGGCCGCCCGACGGGCCTTACTTGTCCTCGGAGACCTCGGCGTCGCCGGTGACGGCCTCGACCGTCTCGGTGGCCTGCTCCTCGTCCTCGTCGGACAGGTCCACGACCTCGCCGTTGGTGTCGACGACCTTGGCGGCCTCGACGACGACCGCGAGGGCCTTGCCGCGGGCGACCTCGCCGACCAGCATCGGCACCTGGCCGCCCTGGACGACGGCCTGGGCGAACTGGTCGGGGGACATGCCGGAGGAGGCGGCGCGGCGCATCAGGTGCTCGGTGAGCTCGTCCTGCTCGACGTTGAGCTTCTGCTGGGAGACCAGCTCGTCGAGGAGGAACTGGGTCTTGATGCCCTTGATGGCCTGCTCGCGCGTCTCGGCGTCGAACTCTTCCTCGGTCTTGCCCTGGAACTCCAGGTACTTCGCGAGGTCGAGGCCCATCTGGCCGAGCTGGTGGTGCTCCAGGTTGTGCTTGCGGGTGTTGATCTCCTCCTCGAGCAGCTTCTCGGGGACGGGGATCTCCGCCAGCTCCAGGAACTTCTCCAGGACGCGCTCCTGGGCCTGGGTGGCCTGGTCGAACTGCTTCATGTTCTCGAGGCGCTTGCGGCTGTCGGCCTTGAGCTCGTCGAGGGTGTCGAACTCCGACGCCATCTGCGCGAACTCGTCGTCCAGCTCGGGGAGCTCACGGGCGGCGACGGCGGTGACCTTGACGGTGACCTCGGCCTCCTTGCCCGCGGCCGAGCCGCCCTTCAGCTCGGAGGTGAAGGTGGCCTCGCCGCCGGCCTCCAGGCCGGTGACGGCGGCGTCGATGCCGTCGAGCAGCTCGCCGGAGCCGATGGTGTACGAGACGCCCTCGGCGACACCGTCGGGCAGGACCTCGCCCTCGACCTTGGCCTCGAGGTCGATGGTGACGACGTCACCCTCGGCGGCGGCGCGCTCGACCGGGTTGGTGGAGGCGAAGCGCTCGCGCAGCTGCTCCACGGACTTCTCGACGTCCTCGTCGGTGACCTCGACGGCGTCGACCTCGACCTCGATGCCGGAGTAGTCCGGGATCTCGATGGTCGGGCGGACGTCGACCTCGGCGGTGAAGGAGAGCAGCTCGCCGTCCTTCAGCTCCGTGATGTCGACCTCGGGCTGGCCCAGCGGGTTGACCTCGGCCTCGTTGACCGCGGCGTTGTAGAGCTTCGGGAGGGCGTCGTTGACGGCCTCCTCCAGCACCGCGCCACGGCCGAAGCGCTGGTCGATGACGCGCGCGGGGATCTTGCCCTTGCGGAAGCCCTTGACCGTGACCTGCTGGTTGATCTTCTTGTACGCCGCGTCGAGGCTGTCCTTGAGCTCCTCGAAGGGCACCTCGACAGTGAGCCGAACCCGGGTCGGGTTCAGGGTCTCCACGGCGCTCTTCACGGTTCGGTCTCCTTGTGGCTGATTCCTGGTTTCCGGCGGCGCCGCCAGGGGCGGTTCCGGCCGATCGGCCCGGTCAGAGAGACACACGGGCACGCAGCTTGCATAGTAACCGCAAGCGGCTCGCGCCCCACAACGTGATCTTGGCTGGTCGGGGTGGCGGGATTTGAACCCACGGCCTTCCGCTCCCAAAGCGGACGCGCTACCAAGCTGCGCCACACCCCGTCGGTGCGACACGTAGGGTACATGGACGGGGACGGTGCGACGCCCCCTCTTTCCGAGGGGCGTGCGGGCACCCGCCCGGACCCGCTACGATGGCGTCCGTGCCGCGGCCCTGATGGCCTGCGGCGCAGTGCTTGCGGGCGTAGCTCAATGGTAGAGCCCTAGTCTTCCAAACTAGCTACGCGGGTTCGATTCCCGTCGCCCGCTCCAGGTAGGGCGAAAGGCCCCGCGGACCGTGTCCGCGGGGCCTTTCGCCATGTCGCCCGTGCCGTCCCGGCCTCAGAACTTGATGGAGGCGATCGACGCCGTTATCGAGTCCAGGAAGTTCTGGATGTTCGGCGCCATGCCGGTGGACGCGAGGAAGAAACCGAAGAGGACCGCGACGACGGCCGGGCCGGCCTTGAGGTTTCCGCCACGGATCAGCACCACCAGGATGATCGCCAACAGCAGCACCACGGACAGTGAGATGGCCACAACTGATCACACCCTCGGTCGGTTTCGCCTTGCCGCCCGGGAGCGCACGCCACAGAACACCCCCGCCGCACCTATCGTGCCACCAACTTCTTGCCCAGCGGGGGCGGGTGACGAATCGTCGACGTCCAATTCCGGCCAACATGACGGAATTACGTCTTGATCATTTCGCTGTGATCCCGAGGAGTGCCCGGACCCGGGCGTACTTGGCGGTGAGCCGGTCCCGGGTCGCCGGATCGAGCACCGCGAGCCGCTCCGGGTCGGCGTTGTGCGCGAGATCGGCCTCCTTGACCAGCAGGGCGCCCGGGGTGGCGAGGATCCGCCGCGCGTACGCCTCGGGCTCCTCGCCGGGGCGCTTGGTGAGCGCGAGCACCATGGCCTTCACCTCGGCGGGCAGCGCCGCCCCCGCCAGCCACTCCTCCGACAGCGCCGCGTCCTCGACGGCGTCGTGCAGCCAACCGGCCGCGATCTGCGCGGAACTCCCGCCCCGCGCCCGTACGCCCTCGGCGACGGCCCTCAGGTGCTCGGCGTACGGCCGCCCGGCCTTGTCGGTCTGCCCGGCGTGGGCGGCGACGGCGAGCGCTTCGATCTCCGGGAGCGAGAGAGGTGCGGGGCCGGTCATGGCGGTCATCCCTTGCGGCTGATGAGGAGCAGGGCGCGGTCGTCGTTGACGTCCTTGGCGCAGGCTTCGATGAGGTGCCAGGCGGCGCCTTCGAAGCCGGCGGCGACATAGCGGTCGGCCTCGCCGGTGAGGCGGTCGATGCCCTCGGTGAGGTCGCGGTCGGCGCTCTCGACGAGGCCGTCGGTGAAGAGCATGAGGACGTCGCCGGGGCGCAGGGAGCCCTTGACCGGGTGGAACTCGGCGCCGTCGTAGACGCCGAGGAGGGGGCCTTCGGCGGCCTTCTCCTCCCAGCGGCCGGTGCCGGCGTGGAGCTGGAGGGCGGGGAGGTGGCCGGCGGAGAGGAGTTCGTAGTCGCCGGACTCCAGGTCGAGGACGAGGTGGACGGAGGTGGCGAAGCCCTCGTCCCAGTCCTGGCGGAGCAGATAGCCGTTGGCGGCGGGCAGGAAGCCGTGCGGGGGCAGCGAGCCGAGCAGGCCGCCGAAGGCGCCGGAGAGCAGCAGGGCGCGCGAGCCGGCGTCCATGCCCTTGCCGGAGACGTCGGTGAGGACGACTTCGAGGGTGCGGCCGCCGTTGGTGCGGGCGGCGACGACGAAGTCGCCGGAGAAGGACTGGCCGCCGGCCGGGCGCAGCGCCATCTCGCGGTGCCAGCCGCCGGGCAGGCGGGGCAGGGCGCTCTGCACCCGGATGCGTTCGCGCAGGTCGAAGAGCATGGTGCCGCCGCGCCGCCAGGGCACGCCGACGCGGGCCCGGAACTGCGCGATGAGCAGTCCGAAGAAGCCGCAGGCGGCGACGACGAGGACGGTGCCGGGCGTGACCCGGGCCGGCCCCTGGGTGTACGGGCCGAGGACGACGGACTCGACGATGAGCGCGCCCGCGGCCGCCGCGTACAGGCCGAGCAGGCTGGCGGGGCGCAGCACGAGCCCGCCGGCCACGATCGGCAGGACGAGGGCGACCGGGGAGCACCACACCGGGTTGAGCAGGGAGGCGGCGGCGATCGCCGGGACGGTGAGCAGGAGTCCCGCGAGCGCGACCCAGTCGGAGCCGTCGCCGCGGAAGTAGTCGACCGCGCTCCGGCGCAGCCCGATGCGGGCCCGGGCTGCGCTCCTGCGCATCCGGGCCGCGTACGTGTGCACCGCTCCGCTTCGTCCCATTGGCCTGGACCCTATCCATCCGATCGGAGCTCGTGCAGGGGGACCCTTGTGACAACGTGTGCGAAATCGGTTCGCGCCGGGCCGCGGGGCGCTGATATCGGTGGCATATGACGACCGAACTGCGGGTGCTCGACCCGGCCGAGTGGGATGACTGGTTCGCGGTTCTGGAGCTCGCCTTCGGCGGCGTTCCGGAGTCGGACGAGGCGCGGGCGCTGTGGCGGGAGCTGACCGAGCCCGAGCGTTTCCTCGGCGCCTGGGACGGGGACCTGTGCGTCGGCACCGCCGGCGCCTTCACCTTCCGGCTGACCGTGCCGGGCGGGGCCTCGGTGCCGGCGGCCGGGGTGACGATGGTGACCGTGGCCGGTACGCACCGGCGGCGCGGGATCCTCACCTCGATGATGCGGCGCCAGCTGGCGGACGTGCGGAGCTGGGGCGAGCCGCTGGCGGTCCTGACGGCCTCGGAGCCGGAGATCTACGGACGCTTCGGCTATGGCGTGACGACCATGTCGGCGCGGGCGGTGGTCGACACGACCCGGGTGCGGCTGACCGTGCCGACGGGCACGGACGCGGTGTCGCTGCGGGTCGCGAAGCCGGCGGAGGTGCTCGCGGAGACCGAGGCCCTGTACGCGAAGCTGGTCCCTGGACGGCCCGGGATGCTCGCGCGGCGGCCCGGCTGGGAGAAGGTCGCGCTGGTCGACACTCCGGCCGGGCGGGACGGCTTCTCGCCGCTGCAGTGCCTGCTGGCGGAGCGGGACGGCGAGCTCGTGGGCTACGCCCACTACTCGATCAAGCCGGAGTGGTCCTTCTCGGGCTCCGGCGGCTCCGTCACGGCGCACCAGCTGTTCGGCCTCGACCCGGCGGCGGAGGCGGCGCTGTGGCGTTTCCTGTGCTCGGTGGACCTGACCTCGCGGGTGAACGTGTACGACCGTCCGGTGGACGACGCGTGGCAGCACCTGGTCGGCGACGTGCGCCGGTGCGAGCCGACGCTGCGGGACAGGCTGCACCTGCGGCTCGTGGAGGTGGGCGCGGCGCTGGAGGCGCGGACGTACCAGACGCCGGTGGACGTCGTGTTCGAGGTCGAGGACGCGTTCTGCCCCTGGAACGAGGGGCGTTGGCGGCTGACCGGGGACGCGAAGGGCGCGGTGTGCGCGCGGACCGACGACGCGGCCGATCTGGCGCTGTCCGTACGGGAGTTGGGGTCGGCGTATCTGGGCGGCGTGTCGCTGGTGTCGCTGGCGGCGGCCGGTCGCGTGCGCGAGCTGAGGGAGGGGGCGCTGGTGGAGGCGTCGGTGGCCTTCGGGTCACCCGTGGCGCCGTGGCTGCCGCACGGTTTCTAGCGGCCGGGAGGCTGGCAGCCCGGGCACCAGAACAGGTTGCGCGCCGCCAGTTCCGCCGTGCGGATCTCGGTGCCGCAGACGTGGCAGGGCTGGTGGGCGCGGCGGTAGACGTACACCTCGCCGCCGTGGTCGTCGACGCGGGGCGGGCGGCCCATGGCCTCGGGGGTGTGTTCGGGGCGGACGGTGTCGATGCGGTTCAGGCGGACGCCCTCGCGCATGAGCATCACCAGGTCGGCCCAGATCGCGTCCCACTCCCCCGCCGTCAGGTCCCGGCCGGCGCGGTACGGGTCGATGCCGTGGCGGAAGAGGACCTCGGCGCGGTAGACGTTGCCGACGCCCGCGACGATCTTCTGGTCCATGAGGAGCGCCGCGATCGTCGTACGGGACCGGGAGACGCGCTGCCACGCGCGGGCGGGATCGGCGTGCTCGTCGTCCTCGCGCAGCGGGTCGGGGCCGAGGCGGGCGTGTATCGCGTGCTTCTCGGCGTCGGTGATGAGCGCGCAGGTGGTGGGGCCGCGCAGGTCGACGTACGACTCGGGGTTGGCGAGCCGCAGCCGGACCGTGTCGGTGGGCGGCGGGGCCGGGGCGTCGCCGAAGCCGACCTTGCCGAAGAGGCCGAGGTGGATGTGGACCCACTCGTCGCCGGGGAAACCCAGGAAGAGGTGCTTGCCGTGGGCCTCGGTGCGGGCGAGGACGGTGCCGTCGAGCAGCGCGGCCGAGTCGGCGAACTTGCCCTGGGGGCTGGAGACGCGCACAGGCCGGCCGCCGAACCGTTCCCGGTAGTCGGCGGCCAGCCGGTGGATGGTGTGCCCTTCGGGCATCAGGCGGTGGGCTCCTGCGGGTGGTGGGCCGGGATGGCCGGGAGCTCGCCGGTGGTCTCGTACGTCGCGAGCATGTCGATGCGGCGGGTGTGGCGCTCGTCGCCGGAGTACGGGGTCTTGAGGAAGACCTCGACGAAGCTGGTGGCCTCGTCCTGGCTGTGCATGCGGGCGCCGACGGCGACGACGTTGGCGTTGTTGTGCTCGCGGCCGAGGGCGGCGGTCTGCTCGCTCCAGGCGAGGGCGGCGCGCACCCCCTTGACCTTGTTCGCGGCGATCTGCTCGCCGTTGCCGGAGCCGCCGATCACGATGCCGAGGGCCTCCGGGTCGGCGGCGGTCCTCTCCGCGGCGCGCAGGCAGAACGGCGGGTAGTCGTCCTGGGCGTCGTAGATGTGGGGACCGCAGTCGACGGGCTCGTAGCCGTGGGCCGTAAGCCACTCGACGAGGTGGTTCTTGAGTTCGTAGCCGGCGTGGTCGGAACCGAGGTAGACGCGCATGTTCCGAGTGTGGCACGCCGGGGACGGGGTAAGGGTCAGCGGGGTCGGGACCTTAGCCCTGCCGGGTTCGCGCATTTTTGGGGACTTATGTCCCGAATGTGACCTGAGTCACGATCCGGAATCAACTCTTCCTTACTCGTCGGTCGCCAGGTTTCATATCCGCAGCTCGCGACCCGAGCGCCCCCCACCAGAAGGAAGCGTTGATGAACACGCAGCCGACCCTGACGAAGGAAGGCGGCGGCACCGGCACCACCGGCGACGCACAGCACTCCGACGGCTCGAACGGCCTCAAGGCCGGTCTCAAGAACCGCCACCTGTCGATGATCGCCATCGGCGGCGTGATCGGCGCCGGACTCTTCGTCGGCTCCGGCTCCGGCATCGCCGCGGCCGGCCCCGCCATCCTGCTGTCCTATGCGCTCGTCGGCGCGATGGTCGTCTTCGTGATGCGGATGCTCGGCGAGATGGCCGCGGCCCGCCCGTCCTCCGGCTCCTTCTCCGCCTACGCCGACCGGGCGCTCGGCCGCTGGGCCGGCTTCACCATCGGCTGGCTGTACTGGTTCTTCTGGGTGGTGGTGCTCGCCGTCGAGGCGACCGCCGGCGCCAAGATCCTGGAGGGCTGGATCCCGGCCGTCCCGCAGTGGGGCTGGGCGCTCATCGTGATGGTGGTGCTCACCGCGACCAACCTGGCCTCGGTCTCCTCGTACGGCGAGTTCGAGTTCTGGTTCGCGGGCATCAAGGTCGTCGCCATCGGCGCCTTCGTCGTGATCGGCATGCTCGCCGTCTTCGGGGTGCTGCCCGGCTCGAAGAACCCCGGCGCGGGCTTCGCGCACCTCACCGACAGCGGGGGCTTCTTCCCGATGGGCGCCGGCGCGGTGCTCACCGGCGTCCTGATGGTCGTCTTCTCCTTCATGGGCAGCGAGATCGTCACCCTGGCCGCCGGCGAGTCCGAGGACCCGCAGAAGGCCGTCACCAAGGCGACCAACAGCGTGATCTGGCGGATCGGCGTCTTCTACCTGGGCTCGATCTTCATCGTCCTCACCCTGCTGCCGTGGCACGACAAGTCGATCGTCGACAAGGGCTCCTACGTCGCCGCGCTCGACTCCATCGGCATCCCGGCCGCCGGCCAGATCATGAACGTGATCGTCCTGACCGCCGTGCTGTCCTGCCTGAACTCCGGCCTCTACACCGCCTCCCGCATGGCCTTCTCGCTCGGCCAGCGCGGTGACGCGCCCAAGGCGTTCGCCCGCACCAACAAGCGCGGCGTCCCCACGACGGCCATCCTCGCCTCCGTGGTCTTCGGCTTCGTCGCGGTCTTCTTCAACTACAAGTGGCCCGACACCGTCTTCGCCTTCCTGCTCAACTCCTCCGGCGCGGTCGCCCTCTTCGTCTGGCTGGTCATCTGCCTGACCCAGCTGAAGATGCGCGGAATCATCCTGCGCGAGACGCCCGAGAAGCTGATCGTGAAGATGTGGCTCTTCCCGTACCTGACCTGGGCCACGGCGGCGATGATCGTCTTCGTCCTCGGCTACATGGTCTACGACGGCGGCAGCAACCGTGAGCAGGTCGTGCTCTCGCTGCTGGTGGCGGCCCTGGTGCTCGCGATCGGCCTGGTCAAGGACCGGGTCCAGAAGCGTCCGGAACCCGAGCTCGAGCTCGAGAACGTCTGAGCCTGACCGCATGACGTGACCGTACGAGAAGAGGCCCCGCCGGTGGGCGGGGGCGGTTGTCGTTCGGGTGGAGTAACGGGCGGGCGCACCCCAGGGGGGCGCCGAGGTGGCCGGCCCGCGGGCGCGCG
>NZ_JBSGBF010000152.1:0-11660 GCF_053601115.1 Streptomyces sp. NPDC004788 | reverse complement strand
GCGGTGAGTTCCTAGACAGCTCCCACCACACCGGAGGTCTTCGCCATGTTCAAGACCAGACCAGTGTCAACAACGCTCGTGATCAATACACCTAGTCCCTCTCCGCGTCACCCCTCCGCCCGAGCGGTCGGCGCTGTTCCTCGCGTCCCAGGCCCGGAGACTGGCGCTTGGCGCTCATGCCTCCCTCGTCGTCCGCGGCCTCGCCCCGGCGGCTCCGTTCCGCTTCCTCGGCCTCTCGGCGCGCCTCCGCGTCGCCGCTTTCGCCGACGGCTTCGGAGGGGGTGGTCCGTGGCGGCGTGTCCGCGGGCAGGGTTCGTCGGCGCTCGTGGTGGCCCATGGTCTCCTCCTGTCACGTGCGGTGTATTCGTGCGGGCCACCTCGTGCGGAGGGGCCGGCACGGGGAGCGGCTGCCCGTCGGTGTCACGGCGAAACACCGTGTACGGGGGCCAGTACGAAGGTGTGCCCGGCGGGGTCCATGAAGCGGCGCGCATCGGTGCGCCGGTCCGTCCGGGTGCCGCTCTGCTCGGCGGTCACGGGGCGCGCGCCCAGGGAGACCGCTTCGCGCTCGGCCTCGTCGAGCGCGTCGGGAGCGACGACGATCCACAGATGGGCCTGCTGGGAGTCGTCCGGCCGGGGCCAGCTCGGCGGCGCGTGGCCGGGGTCGCGGTGGATGCCCAGGACGATTCCGGTGGCGTCGGAGATCAGCAGGAGGTCGGGGTCTCCACAGCTCGGCTCGACGGTGGCGTCGAGCAGCTCGGCGTAGAAGCGGGCGAGGGGTTCGGGTTCGGTGCTGTCGAGGACGAGGACTGCGGTCTTGGAGACGGTCATGGTCTGCGTCTGCCCGCTCACGCCCTTTGCAGACAAGGGGAGTTGTCATTCGGTTGCCGTCGGAGCACGGGGGCCGCCCTACCGGGCGCCGCCCTCCGGTCGCGCGGTGCCCGGACGGATCGCGTCCCGCGGGACGCTCGCCGTTGTCACCGCCTTCGCCATCGCCGGAATCGCCCTGTACGGCCGTTCGGGTGGGCGCAGGGCTCGTTCCGCAGGGGGTGCGTCGGGCACGATGGCGCGCGTACATCCGGCACGACGGTGATCAAAGGGGTTGCGGTATGAGCGGTGTGGCGCGCAGGACGGTCGTCGCGGCGGCGGGCACGGCGGGGTTGGCGGCGGCGCTGGCCGCCTGTGGCGGCGGGGACGACGGGGGCAAGCAGGTCGTCGAGGAGAACGCGCCGCTCGCGAAGACCGGTGACATCCCGGTGGGTGGCGGGAAGGTGCTCGCCGACAAGGGCGTGGTGATCACCCAGCCCAAGGCCGGCGAGTTCCTGGCCTTCTCCGCCCGCTGCACCCACCAGGGCTGCACGGTCGGCAGCGTGGCGGACGGGGTCATCGTCTGCCCGTGCCACCAGAGCAGGTTCGACGCCTCGGACGGCAGCGTGAAGCAGGGTCCGGCGACCCGGCCCCTGGAGCCGACGCCGATCGAGGTGTCGGGCGACACGATCAGGCTCGGCTGACCCGCCCGGGGGACTTCCAGCAGTCGAGGACCTCGTCGGTGGTGGCGATGCCGGCCACGAGCGCGAGGGTGTGGCGGACCATCGCGGGCGTGTAGTCGGCCGGCACGCCCGCGATGGCGTCGCTCGGCACGACGACGGTGTAGCCCAGGTTCACGGCGTCGAAGACGGCGTTCGGGACGGCGACGTTGGCGGAGACGCCGGTGACGACCAGGGTCCGGCAGCCGAGGTTGCGCAGCAGCGCGTCGACGTCGGTCCCGGCGATCGGCGAGAGCCCGTGCAGCCGCCGCACCACGAGGTCCTCCTCGGCGACCGCGATGGGTTCGGCGATCCGTACGGCGGCGCTTCCGGTGTGCTGCTGTACGGGGAGCCTGGCGGCGGCGCGGAAGAGCGGGGCGTTGCCGTTGGCGCCGCGCCCGTCGGGGCGCCGTTCGGCGACGGCGTGCAGCACCTGCACGCCGGCCTCGTGCGCGGCCTGGACGAGCCGGGCGACGTTTTCCAGGGCGCCCGACTCACGCGCGGCGGCGGCGAGTTCGGGCAGGGCGCTGTGGGGTCCGACGACGCCCTGCTGGCATTCGACGGTGAGCAGCACGGTGCCGTCCGGGGCGAGTTGCTCCCTGAGCCGTTCGGACCGGGTCATGACCATGACGTCCTCCCCTTGCACCTCGACTGCGGTGGCAGCATGATTTCTGACACTCCATCAGAAATCCAGAAGGGTGCGGACGATGACCGTCGCACAGCGCCACGGCCGCCGGATCATGATGACCCCGGCCGAGCTCGACACCTTCCTCACCGAGCAGCGCACCTGCCGGGTCGCGACCGTCTCGGCCGACGGCCGCCCGCACCTCAGCGCGCTCTGGTTCGCGTGGGACGGCACCTCGCTCTGGCTCTACTCCCTGACCCGCAGCCGCCGTTGGGCCGAGCTGAACACCCGGCCGCAGGTCTCGGTCCTGGTCGACGACGGCGAGGCGTACGGGGAGCTGCGCGGGGCGGAGCTGTCGGGCACCGTGGAGTTCGTGGGCGAGGCGCCGCGCACCGGCGAGCCCTGCCCCGAACTGGACGCACCCGAGCGCCTGTTCGCGGCCAAGAACTTCGGCCTCGACGCCATGCCGCACGACGGCCGGCACGCCTGGCTGCGGCTCACCCCGACAGTTGTCGCCTCCTGGGACTTCCGCAAGCTCGCCGAAGGCTGAGGCCGACTCGGCGGACTCGGCGGACTCGCCAAGACCCTAGGACCGCCCCGGCGGACTCGGCCGACTCGGCGGACTCGCCAAGACCCTAGGACCGCCCCGGCGGACTCGGCGGGCTCAGCCGACTCGGACGACTCGGCGAGACCCTAGGACCGCCTCGATCGGCCGGACAGCTCCTGCCCGGCCGCCGGCGCACCGGCCGCCCGCAGCGCGTCCACGACCGCACGGATGGACGGCCGGCGGCCGGCATCCGTGCGCCAGGTCGCGTAGATGTGGCGGCGCACCGGCTGCCGTACGGGCACGAAGGCGACGCCGTCCATGGTCGCGGGCCGGCCGAGCCGGGGCGCGACGCAGATCCCGAGCCCGGCGGCGACCAGCGCGAGCTGGGTGTGGTGATCGCCGGCGACATGGGCGATCCGGGGCTCGATGCCCTTGCCGCGCAGCGTGAAGATCAGCCAGTCGTGGCAGAACTCGCCGGCCGGCCAGGAGACCCACTCCTCGTCGGCGAAGTCCTCCAGGTCCACGGTCTCCCGCCCGGCCAGCGGATGGTCGGCGGGCAGGGCCACGTCGGCGGAGTCGTCGAGCAGATGGGCCCGTTCGAGCCCGGCCGGGAGGGGAGCCCGCTTGTTGTTCCAGTCGAGGACGACGGCGAGGTCGCTGTCCCCGCGCAGCACCTCGCGCACCCCGAGATCCGGCTCCAGTTCCGCGGTGTGCACGCGCAGCTCGGGGTGGGCGGCGCGCAGCGCGCGGATCGCGGTCGGGAAGAGCCCGCGCATCGCCGTCGGGAAGGCCGCGATCCGCACCTCGCCGACCACCTGGCCGCGCTGCGCCTCGATGTCCGCCTGGGCGAGGGAGACCTGGGACAGGATCCGGGCCGCGTGCTCGGCGAGCAGCAGCCCGGCGTCGGTGAGCCGCACCCCGCGCCCGTTCTTGGCGAGGAGCTGCTGGCCGATCTCGCGCTCCAGCTTGGCCAGCTGCTGCGAGACGGCGGAGGTCGTGACGTGCAGCCCTTCGGCGGCGCCGCTCACCGAGCCGTGCCGGGCGACGGCGTCGAGGGTCCGCAGGCGCTCCAGATTCAACATGTAAGCGATGCTAAGACATCGGGTCGAGGAATTCTCGCTTGTACTACGAGGTCGAGGTCGGCGACCCTGAGGGACATGAGCAGCCCCTCCGCTTCCCCCACCCGCCCCACCCGTACGGTCGGCTGGCGCGTCCGCTTCGGCGTCCTGGCCCTGATCTGGGGCTTCAGCTTCCTCTTCATCAAGGTCGGCACGGAGGGCTTCGCCCCCTTCCAGGTGACCTTCGGCCGGCTCCTCTTCGGTACGGCGGTGCTGGTCGTCGCGCTCCTCGTGAAGCGCGAGCGGCTGCCGCGCGGCGCGCGCACCTGGGGTAATCTGGCGGTGGCGGCGTTCCTGCTCAACGCGCTGCCGTTCTCGCTCTTCGCCTACTCCGAGCTGACGATCCCGTCCACGCTCGCCGGCATCTGCAACGCCACCACCCCGCTGTGGGGCATGGTCCTCTCGCTGGTCGCGCTCTCCGAGGACCGCCCGACGCGGGTGCGGGCCGCGGGCCTGGGCATCGGCTTCATCGGCGTCCTGACCGTGCTCGGCGCCTGGCAGGGCTTCTCCGGCCTGGACGTCACGGGCACGGCGCTGGCCCTGCTCGCCTCGTTCAGCTACGCGGTGGGCTGGATCTACGTCCGCCGCACCCTCGCCGGCACGGGCTCCTCGAACCTCTCCCTCGCCTGCTCCCAGGTCGGCCTCGCCACCCTCCAACTCGCCCTCGTCACCCCGCTGTTCACCACCTGGCCGAGCCGGATCGAGCTCCTGCCGCTGCTCTCGGTGATCGCGCTCGGCGCGCTCGGCACGGGGTACGCGATGCTGCTCCAGTACGGCGTGGTGGCGGAGGTCGGCCCCACGACGGCGGCCATGGTCACGTACTTCATCCCGGTCATCGCCACGGCCGCCGGCGTCGCCGTCCTCGGCGAGCACCTGACGTGGAACACCCCGGTGGGCGCCCTCGTCGTCCTGGCGGGCGCGGCCCTCACCCAGACCCGCGGCCCCCGCCGCACGGCCGGGGAGCGGGCCGCCGCCCCGGTGGCCGCCGGGTCCGGCGAGACCGGCGAGACCGGCGAACCGATCCGCGAACCGGTTCACGAACCGGTCCGCGAGCCGGCGGCCGAATCCCGGCCTGTCGCCAGGTAGCGCGCGGCTCGCCGGAGCAGGGCGGCCGTGTCCGCGAGAAGTACGCGGCGTGCGGCCCCTGGGCCGGTACGGCCACGGTCGCGGGCCTCGGACCGGCATGCGGCGGGACCCACCCCGCCCGCAGCTCACCCCCTACCCCTCACCCCGACCTCACCCATAGCTCCGCGCCGGCGCCGGCCCCGCCGCGTACGCCACCGCGTCCGCCAGTGGCTCGATGTCGGCGAGCGTGAGCCCGGAGACGGTGAGGCGGACGGCGGGGCCTGCCGAGAGGCGGAAGCGGGCGCCGGGGGCGACGGCCCAGCCGCGGGCGAGGAGGCGGGCGACGGCGCCGGTCTCGTCGGCGACCGGGACCCAGACGTTCATGCCGCTGCGGCCGTGGGCCGTGACGCCCCGGCGGGCGAGGGCGCGGACGAGGCCGTCGCGCCGGGCGCCGTAGGACGCCGCGACGGTGTCGGGGTCGAGGGCGCCGGTGCGCCACAGGTGGACGACGGCGCGCTGGAGCAGCCGGCTGACCCAACCGGGGCCGAGGCGCTGGCGCCCGAGGACGCGGTCGACGGTCTCGGCGTCGCCGGTGAAGGCGGCGATCCGCAGGTCGGGGCCCCAAGCCTTGGCGACGGACCGTACGAAGACCCACTTGCCACGCCCGGTGGCGAGCGGATGGAGCGGCTGAGCCACGATGCCGTGACCGTGGTCGTCCTCGACGAGCAGCACGTCGGGGTGGTCGTCGAGGACGGCGCGCAGCGCGGCGGCGCGTTCGGCGGTGACGCACGCGCCGGTCGGGTTCTGTGCCCGGTCGGTGACGATCACGGCCCGCGCCCCGGCCCGCAGAGCCCGCGCCACGGACTCCGGCAGCGGCCCCTCGTCGTCGACGGCGACGGGCACGGGCCGCAGCCCGAGCGCCGGTACGAGGTCGAGGAGGCTGCCCCAGCCCGGGTCCTCGACGGCGACCGCGTCGCCCGGCCGCAGCTGCGCGGCGAGCACCCGCTCCACGGCGTCGAGCGAGCCGGACGCGACGCCGACCGGCCCGGCCGGCACCCCGCCCGCGTCGAAGGAGGCCCGCGCGAGCGCCGCGAACTCCTCGTCGACCGGCGCCTCCCCGTACATCGGCGGCCTCTCCGCGTACTCGCGCGCGACCGCCGCGAGGACGGTGTCGAGCGGCGGCAGCAGCGCCGGGTCGGGGCTGCCGTTGCTGACGTCGCGGACGCCCTCGGGCGCCTCGACCCGGATCGAGCCGCGGGCGGTGGTCGCGGGCGCGGGCCGCACCCGGCTGCCGCGGCGCCCGTCGGTCTCGATCACCCCGCGCTCGCGCAGGGTGCGATACGCGGCGGCGACCGTATTCGGGTTCACCCCGAGGGAGGCCGCCAACTCCCGCATGGGCGGAAGCAGTTGTCCGGGCGCGAGGTGCCCGGAGCCGACCCCGCGCTCGACACTGGCGGCGATCTCCGATGCGCGACGACCTTCGATCAGATACTCTCCTAGCACAAAGCCCAGTATGCACTAGTGCAATGGAGTACGCAATGTCGGCGACGGACGCGATGACGGCCACCACGAGCTACGAGCCCACCGAGCGGACCGTCCCCACCCGCTCCCGCGAACGGGCCTCCTACGACCGCGAGCTGGTGCACGCGATACTCGACGAGACCTACCTCTGCCACCTCGGCTTCGTCCGCGACGGTGCGCCCGTCGTGCTCCCGACCCTCTACGGCCGGGTCGGCGAGGTCCTCTACGTGCACGGCTCGACCGGCTCCCGGCCGATGCGCATGGCCGCCCAGGGCACGGGTGCGGTCGACGGCGCCCGCGAGGAGGCTCCGGGCCTGCCGGTCTGCCTCACCGTGACCCACGTGGACGGCCTGGTCCTCGCCAAGTCCGCCTTCCACCACTCGATCAACTACCGCTCGGTCGTCGTGCACGGCACCGCCCACCAGGTCACCGACCCCGAGGAGCTGCGCACCGCCCTCGACGCGCTCGTCGACCACGTGGTGCCCGGCCGCGCCGCCGACTCCCGGCCCGGCAACGCCAAGGAGCTCGCCGCGACCGCCGTGCTCCGCATCGACCTCGCCGAGGTCTCCGCGAAGGTCCGCACCGGCGGCCCCAACGACGAGCCCGACGACGCCGCGCTCCCCCACTGGGCCGGTGTGATCCCGGTCCGGAAGAGCTACGGCACGCCCGAGCCGGCCGCCGACCTGGACCCGGCCGTCGCCCTGCCCGGCTACCTCGCCGCGCTCTGACGGCGCCTGACAGCGGAGGGACACCATGCTGATCCACCCCTGGGACGCGGCCCACGACGAGGGCGAGTGGCGCGACTGGCTCGCCGCCCACGACTTCGGCCAGCTCGCGGTCAACGGCGCGGACGGCGAGCCGCCGTGGGTGCAGCCGATGCACTTCCGCTACGAGGCCGAGCCGGGCCCGTTCGGGCAGGCGATCGCCCATCTCGCCCGCCCGAACCCGCTCTGGCACGACCTGGAGCGCAGTCCCACCGTGCTGCTGAGCGTCGTCGACGACTACGTGTACGTGCCGGGCCACTGGACCGCCCCGGACGGCGCGCCCACCGAGCACGGCACCCCCACCTCGTACTACGCGGCCGTGCAGTTGCGCTGCACGGCGCACATCGTCGAGGAACCGGAGGAGAAGGCGGCCCTGCTCAACCGGCAGGTCGCCCACTTCCAGCCGGAGGGCGGCACGGCGCCGGTGCGCCCGGGCGAGGCGCCGTTCGGCCGGATGCTCGCGGGCATCCGCGTCCTGCGGCTCGAAGTGACCGACGTACGCGCGAAGTTCAAGTACGCGGGCAACAAGCCGGTGGAGGTGCAGGAGCGGGTCTCGGAGCGCCTCGCCGAGCGCGCCGGCCCCGGCGACGCGGCGGCCCGGACCCATCAGCTCCGCCGCCGCTCCTCCCGCTAGGACGCCACCGCCACCGCCTCGCGATTGCGGCGGCCCGCCGCCGTGCGGGTCTCCGTGAGGGCCAGGCCGGTGACGGCGGTGAGCAGCAGCAGGGTGCCGGCGACGGTGGCGGCGGTGAGGCGTTCGCCGAGCAGCGTGACCGCGATGGCCGCCGCGCTCACCGGCTCCAGGAGCATGATCACGGAGACGGTCGCGGCGCGGACCACGGCCGCTCCGGCGAAGTAGAGGGCGTAGGCGAGGGCGGTCGGCACGGCAGCCACGTACACGAGGAGGCCGAGCACCCGCGCCGGGTCGTCGGTGTGCGGGACGAGTCCCTCGGCGGCGGCCAGGGGCAGCAGACCGACGGCGCCGATCGCGAACGCCCAGGTGGTGGTGGTGAGCGCGGCCCCGCCACCGCCGGTGCGCCCGAGCCACCGGGTGAGCAGGGTGATCGCCGCGTAACCGGCGGCGGAGAGGACGGCGAGCAGGACGCCGAGCGGCCGGACCTCGGTGCCGCCGTCCCCGAGCCCGCCGAGGACGAGCACACCGAGCCCGGCGAGCGCCCCGGCGACGGCGATCGCCCCGCCCGCCCCGATCCGCTCGCCCATCAGCAACCGTGCGCCGGCCGCGATGAGCACGGGGCCGGCGCCGAGGGTCACGACGGTGCCGACGGCGAGCCCGGTGGCCTGCACGGCGGCGAAGTAGGCGCTCTGGAAGACGGTCAGGCCGATGCCCGTGCCGAGGATGCGGACCAGGCGCCGCCGCGGCGGCTCGGGAGCGGCCGGGGCCTTCGGTCCGCGGCGCAGCGCGAGCGCTCCGAGCAGCAGGACGAGGCCGCCGACGCAGCGCCAGAAGGAGAGGGCGAGGGGGCCCAGGTCGCTGGCCCGGAAGACCAGGGAGGCGGCGGCGCCGGCCGTGCCCCAGGCGATTCCGGCGACGATCAGATAGGTGAGGCTCCGCCCGGTGGAGAGGGTGGAGGCAGGCGTGACAGACGTGTTCGACACGCGCGTTCTTCTTCCGTGAATCCGTGTGAAGACGGGGTGGGTTGGTCGCTCGGCTTCGCGCGCGGGCAGCGACGAACCGCTCGGGGGCCGTGTGTCGGCACGCCCGAGCCCGGTCTTCGTCAGCGGAAGGAGCCGCCCGCGCTAGGCGGCGGGAGGCGGCAGAACGGTCGAGTGCATGGTCGGCACCCTACGGGGCGGTCCGCCCGGCCGCCACCTCGGCCGCTGCGACCCCCTCCGCGGCGGACGCGGCCGATCCGGCCACCGGCTCGGGCGCCGCGGCCTTGGGCGTCGAGGACTGCGCGATGAACGCGCCGACGAGGACCACCGCGCCGCCGAGGATCTGCGGCGCCGCCAGGTGTTCGCCGAGCAGCACCCAGGCGAGGACGGTGGCGATCACGGCTTCCAGACAGGCCACCACGCCGGCGACCTGCGGGGAGAGTTTGCGCACCGAGATGACGCCCGTGACGTACGCGAGGACGGTGGCGACCAGCACGATGTAGCCGATCAGCAGCCAGGCCGGGACGTCGGTGCCGTTCATGTCGGCGGTGTCGCCGAGCACCGACCAGTCCATGCCCCACGGGCGGGCGACGAGGGTGAGGACGAGGGCGCCGCCGAGGAGTCCGTACGCGATGACGCCGAGCGGGTCGGCGGAGTCGGCCTCGTCGCTGCCGGTGTCGGAGAGCACGAAGTAGCCGACCTGGCAGCAGGCGGCGGCGAGCGCGAGCAGCAGGCCGAGGAGGTCGAAGCTCAGCCCGGACCAGACCTGCACGACACAGGCGAGGCCGCCGGCGGCGAGGACGACACCGACGGCCGCGGCGCGGGTGACCGGCCGCCGCTGGACGAAGCGGACCCAGCCGAGGACGAGGGCGGGGGCGAGGTACTCGATGAGCAGGGCCACGCCGACCGGGATCCGGGAGATGGCGGCGAAGTAGCACGCCTGGACGCCCGCGACGGCGAGCAGGCCGAAGCCGGCGAGCAGGGCGGGCTTGCGGCGCACCAGGTCGCGGTGGCGCCAGGCCACCGGCAGCATGACGAGGGCGGCGCCGGCCACCCGCAGCCACACCACGTGGAGCGGGTCGAGGCCCGCCTCGATGAGCGGCTTGGCCGCCACTCCTGAACCACCGAATGCGAAGGCCGATGCCAGGGCGAGTCCCAGGCCGGCGCTTCTCCCCTGAGACGCGTGCATCGGGCCATGATGACAGGACCCGGTCAGGGGCGTAACCCCCGTTACACCTGTTGAGACAGCTCCTCGATCCGGGCCGCCAGCGCGGCCCGGTCGACCCCCGCGGCGCGCAGCACCTCGGCGGCCCGGCTGCCGGGATCGGCGGCGAGCACGGCGAGCAGATCGAGCCCGCGGACCCTTCGGTCGCCGCGCTGGGCGGCCCGTTCGCAGGCGCCCGCGAGCGCGGCGGCGGCCGCCGGGGACCAGCCGGAGGAGACGGTCTCGGCGCCCCTGACGGCGGGCAGCGCGGAGCCGGTGTCCTCGACGGAGCGCTGCCAGCGCAGCCCGTAGCCGATGGACCGCTGGACGAGATAGCCCAGGACCCGGGCGTGCTGCGGCGGGCCGCCGAGGGCGGTGCCGGTCTCGGGATCGGCCTCGACCAGGGAGTGCAGGAGGTGCGCGGTGTCGATCTGCCGGTCGCCGTCCCGCAGCGCCCGCCGCCGGGCGCCGGCCACCGCCGTCAGGAGCTCCGCGGTCAGCACGCCCTCCAGCTCGGCGCGGCGGGCGGCGGGCAGCGACCACGGCACCTGGGGCCCGGAGCCGGGGCCGCTGCGGTGCCTGACGTTCGGGGCGGACGGCTGTTGAGGGACAGGACTGTGCACGGTTCCACCTCATCAAACCCACCCGCCTCGGGGCATCCCCGCCGAGGAGCATGTTCGCGTCCCTCCAGAGTCGGGCACGCGCGAGCGATTCCTCCTCCTCACGGATGAGATCGCGCGGCTTCTCCCCCAGGGGGCGCGCGCCGCCTTGCATTGCGCCCCGGACGCAACCACGTGCCCGCCCCGTATCGTCCTTCGGACATGTTCTGGATGGTGGCTCTGCTCGCGCTCGACGGGCGGCAGTACGTCTACCGGGTGTACGCACCGCGGGAGGCACTGCCGGCCGATCTGTTCTGGGCCGCGTTCCACTGCCACGACGAGAGCGGCGGGCCGCGCGCCTCGGACCGGTTCGACTCCGCGCAGATCTGGTGGATCGACGGCGTCGACGACGAGACCACCGAACTGACGGTTCATCAGTATTGAATGTTCGCGCCGCTCCGGCTACGTTCCGCGACACCGACAGGCCCGACTGGTACGCGTGAAGGGGTGGTTCCCATGGCCGAAGTCAGCGCGGAGGCACGGATCGAGGCACCGTCCGAGAAGGTGTGGGCGCAGCTCACCGACTTCGGTTCGTACGGGGAGTGGAACGCCACCCACACGAACTTCCCGAACGGCGGCCCGGCCGCCCTGGAGGCCGGCGCCACCTTCACGGAGAACATGAAGCTGATGGGCTTCCCCGCCGAGGTGCTGTGGACCGTGGAGGAGCTGGAGCCGGGCCGGGTGTTCGCGATCCGCGGCAAGGGCCCGATGGGCGTCAACGTCGGGACGCGCTACTCGCTCAGCGCGGACGGCGCGGCCACCACCGTACGGATCGACGGGGAGTTCACGGGTGCGGCCGTCTCCCTGATGGCGGGCAAGCTCAAGGACTCGGCGACGGCGGCGCTGACCGAGTCGCTGCGCAAGCTCGCCGGCCTGGTCGGCTGAGCGGCGGCTCGTACCGTACGACGGAGGAGGGGGCCCCCGCGCCGGGGGCCCGGCGGGCCCCCGGCCCAACACCCCCCCCCCCGGCCCCCCCCGGCCCCCCGGGCACGCCGGGGGGGGGGGGCGCCCCGGCCCCGC
>NZ_JBSGBF010000151.1:0-12433 GCF_053601115.1 Streptomyces sp. NPDC004788 | reverse complement strand
ACGGACCGAAGCCCTGGCAGACTTCCTCCACACCTACAACCACCACCGCTGCCACACCGCGCTGGCCGCGCCGACCTCCACGCCGTGTTCGGCGGCCAGGCGGTGCAGGTCGTCCAGCTCGGCCTGCTCGACCTCCACCAGGAAGTCGTCGCCCGCCTCACGAGCGCGCGTGAGGTCGGACTGCGTGGTCCTGATGCGGTGCAGCAGCCCTGCGGTGAAAGCGTCCATCGTGCGCCCCCTCGTCGTGGGTCGTGGCACGAAGAGTGCCCGGGGTGGTGGATCACGCACCGCAACCTCTGGGGGACAGAGAGTGGTGGACGGCATGCCGTCCACGGGGCGTGATCGCGGGGTTGCTAGTCGTCCTCCCCAACGCCTTCCTCAGGGAAACCTCAACTGGCCCACGATTCAGGTGAATTCTTCCGACGTGCCCGCGGCGCCCGGCGCGGCGGACGCGGTCGGGGAGCCGTACACCGCCGTCTTACAGCCGGTTTACGCGCGTTCGGGGCAGGATGGACACGCACAGTCAGTGCGCGAAACCGCCCGTCCGCGTCCAGGACCTCCAGGACCGGGGCCCAGGAAAGGATCTACAGACGTGCGCGTACTCGTCGTCGAGGACGAGCAGCTGCTCGCGGATGCGGTGGCCACCGGCCTGCGCCGGGAGGCCATGGCGGTCGACGTCGTGTACGACGGCGCCGCCGCCCTGGAGCGCGTGGGGGTGAACGACTACGACGTCGTCGTCCTCGACCGCGACCTCCCGCTGGTCCACGGCGACGACGTCTGCCGCAAGATCGTCGAACTCGGCATGCCCACCCGCGTCCTGATGCTCACCGCCTCCGGCGACGTCAGCGACCGCGTCGAGGGCCTGGAGCTCGGCGCCGACGACTACCTTCCCAAGCCCTTCGCCTTCACCGAGCTCATCGCCCGCGTCCGCGCCCTGGGCCGTCGCACCACCGTCCCGCTTCCGCCCGTCCTGGAGCGCGCCGGCATCAAGCTCGACCCCAACCGCCGCGAGGTCTTCCGCGACGGCAAGGAGGTCCAGCTGGCGCCCAAGGAGTTCGCCGTCCTGGAGGTCCTGATGCGCAGCGAGGGCGCGGTCGTCTCGGCCGAGCAGCTGCTGGAGAAGGCGTGGGACGAGAACACCGACCCGTTCACCAACGTGGTCCGGGTCACCGTGATGACCTTGCGCCGCAAGCTGGGCGAGCCGCCGGTCATCGTCACCGTCCCCGGCTCGGGATACCGGATCTGAATCGATGGCCCAGACCCCGGCGCCCCTGCACGCGCCCCCGAAACCGACCTGGGACCCCCGTGACCCGGTCCGCCCGCTGCTGCGCCCGACCATCCGGATAAGACTCACGCTGCTCTACGGCGGGATGTTCCTGATCGCCGGCATCCTGCTGCTCGCGATCATCTACCTGTTCACCGCGCAGGCGCTCCGCGAGAGCACCTCCGAGCTGCCCTTCAAGGTGGTCAGCGGCACGGTCACGGCCACCACCGACTGGTGCAACCTGCCCGACAAGTCCACCGGCGAGCAGATCAACAACGCCGCCTCGATATGTCTGCGGCACCAGAGCGACCTCGCCCTGGACGACCTGCTGCGCCGCTCGCTGTTCGCCCTGCTCGGCCTGAGCATCATCGCCTTCGCCTTCGGCTACGCGATGGCCGGCCGGGTGCTCTCCCCGCTCGGCCGGATCACCCGCACCGCCCGCCAGGTGGCCGGATCCGATCTCTCCCGGCGGATCGAGCTGGACGGCCCGGACGACGAGCTCAAGGAGCTCGCCGACACCTTCGACGAGATGCTGGAGCGCCTGGAGCGCGCCTTCAGCGCCCAGCAGCGCTTCGTCGCGAACGCCTCGCACGAGCTGCGCACGCCGCTGGCGATCAACCGCACGCTCCTGGAGGTCCAGCTCTCGGACCCGGGGGCGCCGGTGGAGCTCCAGCAGCTCGGCAAGACCCTGCTCGCCACCAACGAGCGCAGCGAGCAGCTCGTCGAGGGCCTGCTGCTGCTCGCCCGCAGCGACAACGAGATCGTCGAGCGAAAACCGGTCGACCTCGCCGAGGTCGCCTCCCGGGCCATGGACCAGGTGCACGCCGAGGCCGAGGCCAAGGGCGTGGAGTTCCGCGGCGAGCGGGCCCCTGCCGTGGTCCAGGGCAACGGAGTGCTGCTCGAACGGATCGCGCTGAACCTGGTGCAGAACGCCGTCCGGTACAACGTCCCGGAGGACGGCTGGGTCGAGGTCGTCACCTCGACGCAGAACGGCCAGGCGGTCCTGGAGGTGTCCAACACCGGGCCCGTGGTCCCCGCGTACGAGATCGACAATCTTTTCGAGCCATTCCGGCGGCTCCGCCAGGAGCGCACCGGCAGCGACAAGGGCGTCGGCCTCGGCCTTTCGATCGCGCGCTCCGTGGCGCGCGCCCACGGCGGCCGTATCATCGCCGAGCCCCGCGAGGGCGGCGGCCTCGTGATGAGGGTCACCCTGCCGATCTGACTACACTGCATGTGCCGACCGGATTTGTTCGCCTTGCGCTAAATTTCCGGTTCTCATTCCTGAGACGGTCCTGTGTGATCGATCACAGGATTGAGTGTCCGGTCCTCCACTCTCCGTGATCGCGAATTCTCTCGGAAAACCCGGAAAAGTCCGGGTTTCCAGGGGTCCGAATGACGGGAAGTACACGGGGTGGCGCCCGTGAAGGAGGTCCGACGGACCGTGTACGGTCCGGTTCGCCACCCAAAGCCGATCACTCGTGAGAGGGCGGATTGGGTGTCGATTGAGTAACAGACCTTGATGTGAGGCAAAATCTCCGCCTCGGGTCGGGCACAAGTCCGGCCTCTCACGCGTTACGTGCGCTGGAGACACCGCAAACCACCCAGAGGGGGAGAGCGACATGGCAACGGATTACGACACCCCACGCAAGACCGACGACGACGTCGACTCGGACAGCCTTGAAGAACTGAAGGCCCGGCGCAACGACAAGTCGACCTCGACCGTCGACGTCGACGAGTTCGAGGCCGCCGAGGGCCTTGAGCTCCCGGGCGCCGACCTCTCGAACGAGGAGCTGGCGGTCCGAGTGCTGCCGAAGCAGGCGGACGAGTTCACCTGCATGAGTTGCTTCCTCGTGCACCACCGCAGCCAGCTGGCTCGGGAGAAGAACGGCCAGCCGATCTGCCGCGACTGCGACTGAGATCGAGCGGCCGTGGCAGGCGACACACCGTCTCGACCGTCTCGGAAGCGGCGGCTCCGGCTCCCCGGGAGGCCGGAGACGTACCAGGGCGGCTCAGGCCCGGCGGAGGGCGTCCTCGACGCATCCTCGGCCGAGCACTCCGCCCACCTGCCCACACCTGGCGCACGTGACGACGGGCGAGGCCATCCGGCCTCGCTCGAAGCAGCGGACGCCGCCCTCCGGGCCGTTCCGGACCCGGACCGACCCGACGGCACCCCCGAGGCCTCCCGGGCCCGCACAGGGGGCGTCCTGAGGCGCGTGGCCAACCCCGCGCGCGTCCAGCTCGACCGCATCAAGCTCGACAGTGCCCGCATCGACGCCGTACGGCGCGGAGTCAAGCGCGGCGGTCAGGGCGCCCGGGCCGGCATCGGCTATCTCGCGGACCGGCTCATCGAGCTGGCCCCGCGCGTGCCCGTACGGGACCTGGCCACCCTGCGCCGGCAGTTCCCCGGGCTCGGCCCGGAGCAGCTCGCCGACAAGCTCGTCCTCGGCGCGGCCAACGCCAGCGCCACCGTCGGCGCCGGCATCGGCGCCGCCGCGATGCTGCCCGTACCGCCCGCGATGCCCGCCGAGCTGGCCGCGGAGATCACCGGCGTCGCCGCCATCGAGCTGAAGCTCGTCGCCGAGCTGCACGAGGTCTACGGCCTCCGGCCGCCCGGCACACTCGCCCAGCGCTCGACGGCGTACCTGACCTCCTGGGCGGAGGAGCGCGGCATCGACCCCACCCGGCCCACCACCGTCAACGCGGCCCTCGGCGGACAGCTCAAGCGCGAACTGCGCCAGCAGATCACGAAGCGCATGGTGCGCAACCTGCCGAACCTCACCCCGTTCATGGTGGGCGCCGCCGTCGGCGCCGTGATGAACCGGCGGGACACCAGGAAGGTCGCCGGGCACATCCGCAGGGACCTGCGCGCCCGCCAGATCCCCTGGGACGCCCTCCCGGCGCTGCCCCCGCTGGAGCAGCCGGAGAACCCCAAGGAGATCGACTTCTAGCCCCTGGGAGACCGCTGAGGCTCCACAGGGGCGGACGCCGGGACTCCTCCAGGGGCGGACCGGGAGCGACGGGTCCTACGCGGCCGCCTCGGCGCGGGCCTTCTCCAGGGCGGTCACGAGGCCCTCGGGGTTCCGGCTGGACAGGTAGACGTACGGCGTCGGGTCCGCCGGGTCCGTCACCTCGACCCGTACCGCCTGCGGCACGTAGCTGCGCATCACCATGAAGGCGCGCGGATCGGCCTTGTGCGTACGCCAGGCGCGCGCCTCCTCGGCGTCGAGCACCTCGGGCGCCCCGAGCGCCGACACCGGAATCCGCGCCTCCCCCGCGACCAGCGAACCGGCCACCACCCGGACCCGGGCCGAGCCGTACGAGGAGACCGCCGCCGCGGCCAGCGCCGCCACCACGATCAGACCGGCCAGCGTCGCCACCGGACCCAGCGGGAACATGATCAGGGCGCCGGACAGGCCGAACAGCCCCACGATCACCCACCACGAGCGTGGCGCGGTCAGGCGCTCGTCGAAGCTCGGCGCGGCGGGCTGTGCGGGGGACGGTGCGGAAGGCTGCTGCATGCGTCCAAGCTTGGCACGGCGAGACCCGCGCCCGGCCGCGCGGGTAAGGTCTGCGCCTGTGACAGGAACATCGCCCGCTCTCACCCCGCCGGCCGACGCCATAGCGCCGGTCCGCCACCCCGACGCGCCCGCCCCCGGCGAGCTCCTCGGCGCGCACTACGAGTACTGCTTCGGGTGCGGCGGCGGGCAGCCCCACGGTCTCCACCTGGAGGCCCGCGCGGGCGAGGGCGTGACCGTCACCGCCGAGTTCACCGTGACCCCCGACCACCAGGGCGCGCCCGGTCTCGCGCACGGCGGCGTCCTCGCCACCGCGCTCGACGAGACCCTCGGCTCCCTGAACTGGCTGCTCCGCGTCATCGCCGTGACCGGACGCCTGGAGACCGACTTCGCCCGGCCCGTGCCGGTCGGCACCGTGCTCCACCTGGAGGCCGAGGTCACCGCCGTGCACGGCCGAAAGATCTACTCGACCGCCGTCGGCCGGATCGGCGGGCCCGAGGGCCCCGTCGCCGTCCGCGCCGACGCCCTCTTCATCGAGGTCAAGGTCGACCACTTCATCGACAACGGGCGCCCGGAGGAGATCCAGGCCGCCATGTCCGACCCCGACCAGGTCAGGCGCGCCCGCGCCTTCGAGGTGAACCCCTGATGCGCAATCCCGTCGACGTACTCATCCGCCGCCTGGACCCGGACGTGCCGATCCCGGCCTACGGCCACCCCGGCGACGCCGGTGCCGATCTGGTGACCACCGAGGCCGCCGAGCTCGCCCCGGGGGAGCGCGCCGTGCTGCCCACCGGGGTCTCCATCGCCCTCCCCGACGGCTACGCCGCCTTCGTCCACCCGCGCTCCGGCCTCGCCGCCCGCTGCGGCGTCGCGCTCGTGAATGCCCCAGGGACGGTCGATGCCGGGTACCGTGGAGAGATCAAGGTGATCGTGGTCAATCTGGACCCGCGCGAGAGCGTGCGGTTCGAACGGTTCGACCGGATCGCCCAACTGGTCGTCCAGCAGGTCGAGAAGGTGCGCTTCCACGAGGTGGCGGAGCTTCCCGGCTCCGCGCGGGCCGAGGGGGGCTTCGGGTCCACCGGCGGTCATGCCGCCGTGGACGGCTCTACGGGTGGGAATCGATACGCTTCGGTCGTATCCGACCGGGAAGGACAGTGACGTGTTCGGACGTCGCAAGAAGAGCGGTACCGCTGACGCAGCGGGCGAGGCCGAGCAGGTCGTCGATGCCGTCGACACCGATGACGCCGCCGGCGAGTCGCGCCGGGTGAACCTTCCGCCGGCGCCGCGGCCCGACGGGCCCTGGGACATTTCCGAGGTCAGCAAGCCGGAGGAGGGGCGCGTCGACCTCGGCGGCCTCTTCGTGCCCGGCGTCGAGGGCATGGAGCTGCGCGTGGAGGTGGCGGGCGACGCGATCGTCGCGGCCACCGTCGTGCTGCGCGACAGCGCCGTCCAGCTGCAGGCGTTCGCCGCGCCCAAGAACGAGGGCATCTGGGGCGAGGTCCGCGACGAGATCGCCGGGGGCATCACCCAGCAGGGCGGCGCCATCGAGGAGGTCGAGGGCCCGCTGGGCTGGGAGCTGCGCGCCCAGGTCCCGGTGCAGCTGCCCGACGGCAACCGGGGCGTCCAGCTGGTGCGCTTCGTGGGTGTCGACGGCCCCCGCTGGTTCCTGCGCGGTGTGATCTCCGGGCAGGGCGCCGTGCAGCCCGAGGCCGCCGGCCTCCTTGAGCAGATCGTGCGCGACACCGTGGTCGTCCGCGGCGAGGGCCCGATGGCCCCGCGCGACCCGATCGTCCTCAAGCTGCCCAACGACGCCCAGATGGTGCCGGACGGCGTGCAGGCAGAGGACCAGGCCGGCTCCCGGTTCTCCGGCGGCATGGGCCAGCTCCAGCGCGGACCGGAGATCTCCGAGGTCCGCTGACCCGCCACAACATCGAATCGGTGGGCCGCTCCCCGCACGGGGAGCGGCCCACCGTGCGTTGTCCACAGGCCGTTGTCCACAGGTCTGGCACCCGCCCTCGTGATCGGCACATACTGGCGGCGCACACGTTCGAACCAGGGGGGTTTCACGGTGAGTGAGAGCAACGCGCGTACGGGCACGGCCGTCATCGAGGACCAGGCCGGCGCGCCGATGGTCCGGGTGGAGAACCTGCACCGCTCGTACGGGACGGGCGAGGCAGCCGTGCACGCCCTGCGCGGAGTCTCCTTCGACATCCCGCGCGGTGAGCTGGTCGCCCTCAAGGGCCGCTCCGGCTCCGGCAAGACCACCCTGCTCAACCTGGTGGGCGGCCTCGACACCGCCGACCGGGGCCGCATCGTCATCGACGGCATCGACCTCGCCGAGCTCGGCGAGGAAGGCCTCCTGGAGTTGCGCCGCGACAAGATCGGCTTCATCTTCCAGTCCTTCGGGCTGATACCGATCCTGTCCGCCGCCGAGAACGTCGGCGTGCCGATGCGGCTGCGCAAGGCCGACCCCAAGGAGCGCGAGGAGCGGGTCGCCCTGCTGCTCGCCCTGGTGGGGCTCGCCGACCACGCCGCCCAGCGCCCCGGGGAGCTCTCCGGCGGCCAGCAGCAGCGGGTCGCCATCGCCCGCGCCCTCGCCAACCGGCCCGCGCTGCTGATCGCCGACGAGCCGACCGGACAGCTGGACGCCGAGACCGGCCTCGCGGTCATGGAGCTGCTGCGCGCCGTGGTCCGCAGCGAGGGCTGCACGGCCCTGGTCGCCACCCACGACTCCCAGCTCCTCGGCCTCGCCGACCGGGTGCTCGAACTGAGCGACGGCGAGATCATCGAGCACTGAGCCGCTGCCCTCCGGTCGCGCACATCAGGATCACGTCAAGACGGTCCCCGGTCGCCGATACCCGTGCGGAATGTCCCTTTCGCGGGACGTATGGTCGAGCCATGGGACGCGGCAGACTACGGATCTACCTGGGAGCGGCACCGGGCGTCGGCAAGACGTACGCGATGCTGTCCGAGGCGCACCGGCGCGTGGAGCGCGGTACGGACTGCGTCGTCGCGTTCGTGGAGTCCCACGGCCGGCCGCGTACGGAGGTGATGCTGCACGGCCTGGAGACGGTGCCGCGCCGGGAGCTCACCTACCGGGGCGCCGCCTTCACCGAGATGGACGTCGACGCCGTGCTGGCCCGCAGGCCGGCCGTCGCGCTGGTCGACGAGCTCGCGCACACCAACGTGCCGGGCTCGCGGAACCCCAAGCGCTGGCAGGACGTGGAGGAGCTGCTCGCGGCCGGGATAGACGTCGTGTCCACGGTGAACATCCAGCACCTGGAGTCGCTCGGTGACGTTGTCGAGTCGATCACCGGAGTGCGGCAGCGGGAGACCGTGCCGGACGAGGTCGTCCGCCGCGCCGACCAGATAGAGCTCGTCGACATGTCGCCGCAGGCGCTGCGGCGGCGCATGGCCCACGGCAACATCTACAAGCCGGACAAGGTCGACGCGGCCCTGTCCAACTACTTCCGCCCGGGCAACCTCACCGCCCTGCGGGAGCTCGCCCTGCTGTGGACGGCGGACCGGGTCGACGAGTACCTGCGGCAGTACCGCGGCGAGCACAACATCCAGTCCACCTGGCAGGCCCGCGAGCGGATCGTCGTCGGCCTCACCGGCGGCCCCGAAGGACGCACCCTCATCCGCCGGGCCACCAGGCTCGCCGAGAAGGGCGCCGGCGGCGAAGTGCTCGCCGTCTACGTCTCCCGCAGCGACGGGCTCACCTCCGCGTCGCCCAAGGAGCTGGCCGTCCAGCGGACCCTGGTCGAAGACCTCGGCGGAACGTTCCACCACGTCATAGGCGACGACGTGCCCGCCGCCCTCCTGGAGTTCGCCCGCGGCGTCAACGCCACCCAGATCGTCCTCGGCTCCAGTCGCCGCCGCTCCTGGCAGTACGTCCTCGGGCCGGGCGTCGGCCAGACCGTCGCCCGCGACTCCGGGCCCGACCTCGACGTCCACATCGTCACCCACGAGGAGGCCGCCAAGGGCCGCGGCCTGCCCGTCGCCCGCGGCGCCCGGCTCGGCCGCGCCCGCATCGTCTGGGGCTGGCTGGTCGGCGTCGCCGGTCCCGCGCTGCTCACCCTGCTGCTCACCCATGTCGACGCGCAGCTCGGGCTCGCCAACGACATGCTGCTCTTCCTCGCCCTGACCGTCGCCGCCGCCCTCCTGGGCGGCTTCCTGCCGGCCCTCGCCTCGGCGGCCTTCGGCTCCCTGCTCCTCAACTGGTTCTTCACCCCGCCACTGCACCGGCTGACCATCGCCGACCCCAAGAACATCGTGGCCATCGCCGTCTTCTTCGGCGTCGCCATGTCCGTCGCCTCCGTCGTTGACCTGGCCGCCCGCCGCACCCAGCAGGCCGCCCGGCTGCGCGCCGAGTCCGAGGTGCTGTCCTACCTCGCGGGCAGCGTGCTGCGCGGCGAGTCCAGCCTGGAGGCCCTGCTCGAACGGCTCCGGGAGACCTTCTCCATGGAGTCCGTCGCGCTCCTGGAGCGCTCCGGCGACCTGGAACCCTGGACCTGCGCCGCCAGCGTCGGCGCCCGGCCGGTGGCCCGGCCCGAGGACGCCGACGTCGACATGCCCGTCGGCGACCACCTGGCGCTCGCCCTCACCGGGCGCGTCCTGCCCGCCGAGGACCGCCGGGTGCTCGGCGCCTTCGCCGCCCAGGCGGCGGTCGTCCTCGACCGCCAGCGCCTCGTCGACGAGGCCGAGGAGGCCCGCAAGCTGGCCGAGGGCAACAAGATCCGCACCTCGCTGCTGGCCGCCGTCAGCCACGACCTGCGCACCCCGCTCGCCGGCATCAAGGCGTCGGTGTCGTCCCTCCGCTCCGACGACGTCGAGTGGTCCGAGGAGGACCGGGCCCTGCTCCTCGAAGGGATCGAGGAGGGCGCCGACCGCCTCGACCACCTCGTCGGCAACCTCCTCGACATGTCCCGGCTCCAGACCGGCACCGTCACGCCGCTCATCCGCCCCACCGACCTCGACGAGGTCGTGCCCATGGCCCTCGGCGGCGTCCCCGACGGCAGCGTCGACCTCGACATCCCCGAGACGCTGCCCATGGTCGCCGTCGACCGCGGCCTCCTGGAGCGGGCCGTCGCCAACATCGTCGAGAACGCCGTCAAGTACAGCCCCGGCGGCACCCCCGTCACCGTCGGTGCCAGCGTCCTCGGCGAGCGCCTCGAACTGCGCGTCACCGACCGCGGCCCCGGCGTCCCCGACGAGGGCAAGGACGGCATCTTCGAGCCCTTCCAGCGCTTCGGCGACGCCCCGCGCGGCTCCGGCGTCGGCCTCGGCCTCGCGGTCGCCCGCGGCTTCGTCGAGGCCATGGGCGGCACCATCAGCGCCGAGGACACCCCCGGCGGCGGACTCACCATGGTGCTCACCCTCAGGACCGCCCCCGGCCCGGGCTCCGGCACCGCCCCGTCCCCGGAGCCCGGCGCCGCCAAGACGGACACGCACACCTTCACGTAACTCACGTAACGCGTAACTTTCGTAACTCGCGGATTCACGGAACCCGTCCGTACGGGATCCCGTCCCACGGAACGCCCCAACGACAAGGAAGGCCCTCCTCCATGACCCGGGTCCTGGTGGTCGACGACGAGCCACAGATCGTCCGCGCCCTGGTGATCAACCTCAAGGCGCGGAAGTACGAGGTCGACGCGGCGCCCGACGGCGCCACCGCCCTCCGGCTCGCCGCCGAGCGCCATCCCGACGTCGTCGTCCTCGACCTCGGGCTGCCCGACATGGACGGCGTCGAGGTGATCAAGGGCCTGCGCGGCTGGACCCGGGTGCCGATCCTGGTGCTCTCCGCCCGGCAGACCTCCGACGAGAAGGTCGAGGCCCTCGACGCCGGCGCCGACGACTACGTCACCAAGCCCTTCGGCATGGACGAGCTGCTCGCCCGACTGCGCGCCGCGGTCCGCCGCGCCGAGCCGGTCGGCGGCGCCGAGGACGACGTGGTGGTCGTCGAGACCGCCGGCTTCACCGTCGACCTGGCGGCGAAGAAGGTCCACCGCGACGGCAAGGACGTCCGGCTCACCCCCACCGAATGGCACCTCCTGGAGGTCCTGGTCCGCCACAGCGGCCGCCTGGTGAGCCAGAAGCAGCTGCTGCAGGAGGTCTGGGGGCCCTCGTACGGCACCGAGACCAACTACCTGCGCGTGTACATGGCGCAGCTGCGGCGGAAGCTGGAGCGGGACCCCTCACATCCGCGCCACTTCGTCACCGAACCGGGCATGGGTTACCGCTTCGAACGCTGAGTGCGATACCGGGTCGGATGCCGGCTTCGGCACCCGGTTCGGGAGCGGCTTCGATGCCGGCGCGGTGCCGGCTCCGGTAGGGGCGCGGTGCCGGCTCCGGTACCCGTTTCGGTGCCCGGTTCGGTGCCGGGTTCGGTGTCGGCGGGGGCCGGTACGCTTTCTGTATGAGTGCTGCACCGCGTACAGAGAAGCCGGCCGGACGCTTCCGCCGTATGCTCGACCGCCTTTCCACCTCGCAGGAGGAGCTGGAGTCGGTGGAGCTCCAGGAGGACACGGCCGCTTCGGGGTGCACGCGTATCTCCGACTGTTCCGACCGCCAGATAGTCAAGGTGACTGGTACGTTGCGCACGGTCACCCTGCGCCCCCGGGCGGGTGTGCCCGCGCTGGAGGCCGAGCTCTTCGACGGCACGGCACCACTGGACGTCGTCTGGCTGGGCCGCCGGTCCATCGTGGGCATCGAACCGGGCCGCAAGCTGATCGCCTCCGGCCGGATCTCCATGAGCCACGGCCGGCGGGTCCTCTTCAACCCCAAATACGAGCTGCGACCGCTCGGACAGGAGTAGCCGGTGACGCCAGTCGACAAGCCGACCACGGACCGGGACACCCAGGCACAGGCCCAGGCCCAGGCCGACAAGGCGGTGACCGAGGCGGCCCTCTTCGAGGCGTTCGGCGGGGTGCGCGGCATGGTGGAGACGGTCCTGCCGGGCCTGCTCTTCGTCACGATCTTCACGATCAACAAGAACCTGCACGTGTCGGCGATCGCCGCCCTCGCCGTCTCCCTCGTCCTGGTGCTCGTCCGGCTGGTCCGCCGCGACACCGTCAAGCACGCCTTCAGCGGCGTCTTCGGCGTCGCCTTCGGTGTCGTCTTCGCGATGATGACCGGCAACGCCAAGGACTTCTACCTGCCGGGCATGCTCTACACGCTCGGCCTGGCCCTCGCCTACATCGTCACGACCCTCGCCGGCGTGCCGCTGATCGGCCTCATGCTGGGCCCGGTCTTCAAGGAGAACCTCTCCTGGCGCACCCGTAACCCGGGACGCAAGAAGGCGTACGCGAAGGCCAGCTGGGCCTGGGGCCTGATCCTGCTGGCCAAGTGCGCGATCCTCTTCCCGCTGTACTGGTGGGCCGACCCCACCAAGTTCGGCTGGGTGTCGGTCGCCCTGAAGATCCCGCCGTTCCTGCTCTCGGTCTATCTGACCTGGGTGTTCCTCGCCAAGGCGCCGCCGCCGATCAACGTCTTCGCCGAGATGGAGGCCGAGGAGAAGGCCGAGAAGGCCAAGGCCGAAGAGGCGCGCAGGGCCGAGGAGGCCGGCAAGGCCGCGGCTCAGGGCCGTACGGACGGATAGCCCGGAGACGTACGAGAAGGGGCCCGGGACCTGTCACAGGTCCCGGGCCCCTCT
>NZ_JBSGBF010000150.1:0-12481 GCF_053601115.1 Streptomyces sp. NPDC004788 | reverse complement strand
GCGGCGCCCGGCCCGGGGGGGGGGGGCGGCGTGGGCGGGGGGCGGGGGGTGGGGGCCGCCCCGCCCCCGGCCCCGCCCACCCACCCCCCGGCGCGGGCACGGTCCGGAACATCTCCGGACCGTGCCGCGGCTGAGGCGATGCAGATGCAGGTTGTGTTCGGTCCGGCCGGGTCCACCGGCCACGGGTAGCGGCGAGGAGGTCGGTGAGGATGTTCCTCGCGCTGCTTCTGTGCGGCCTGGTCGTCGCACTGCTGGTGATCGGGCTCTTCGTCTTCGGCTTGCGCCGCAGACTGATCCAGCGGGCCGGCGGCACCTTCGACTGTTCCCTCAGATGGAACGTCCCCGAGACGCCGGACCTCTCCGGCAAGGGCTGGGTGTACGGCGTCGCCCGCTACAGCGGTGACGAGATCGCCTGGTTCCGCGTCTTCTCGTACGCCCCCCGCCCGAAGCGGATCCTGGAGCGCTCGGCCATCGAGGTCCTGGAGCGCCGGATGCCCGAGGGCGAAGAGGAGCTGGCGCTCCTTTCCGACTCCGTGATCCAGGGCTGTCTGGTCCACGGGACCCGCCTGGAGCTGGCGATGAGCGAGGACGCGCTCACCGGCTTCCTGGCCTGGCTGGAGGCGGCGCCGCCCGGCCAGAGGGTCAATGTCGCCTGATTCCGAGATATCTGTACGGCCCGGTGAGTGCCATGTGTGGACCGCCCGGGCCGTTTCCGTTGCCCGTGAACTCTCCGTGCTGCTCGACGAGCGGGAACGCCGGGTGTACGAGTCGCTCACCGAGGAACGGGTGCGCGCGCAGTACGTGACCGCGCACGCGCTGCTGCGTACGGTGCTCGGCGAGGTGCTCGACCGGGATCCCGCCTCGCTCTCGTTCGACAGGGGGACGCACGGCAAGCCGTATCTCGCCGACGCCCCCGTGCAGTTCTCGCTGTCCCACTCGGGCGAGCTGGTCGCGGTCGCGCTGTCCCTCGGGGCGCCGGTGGGCGTGGACGTGGAGCGCGTGCCGGAGCCGTCCGCCGAGCTGCCGCTGCCGGTGCTCTCGCCGGCCGAGCGGGCCGCGTACGACCGGGTGCCGGAGCCTGAGCGGGCCGCCGCGTTCACCACGTACTGGGTGCGCAAGGAAGCGGTCCTGAAGGCGACGGGGGAGGGGCTGCGGGTGGATCCCGCGCGGCTGACGGTGGCCGCCCCCGACCGGCCGGCGGAACTGCTCGGCTGGCGGGGGCGGGCCGGGGACGGGGACGCGGAGTCGCGCCGGGACGGCGTACAGCCGCACCCGCCGGTGCGGCTGTACGACCTGGACGCGGTGGACGGCTACCGGGGGGCCGTGGCCCTGCTGGGCGGGCCCCACCGGATCGTCCCCCGCTCCTGCTAGTTCAGACCGGCACTGAGGGCGCCGACGAGTTCGCCGTTGGCGGTGTCACCGCTGAACTCCCAGAAGAACGCGCCGCCGAGGCCCTGGTTCCTGGCCCAGCTCATCTTGGAGGTGACGGTGGCGGGGGTGTCGTAGCTCCACCAGTTGCTGCCGCAGTGGGCGTAGGCGGTGCCGGCGACGGTGCCGGTGGCCGGGCAGGAGCTCTTGAGCACCTTGTAGTCCTCGATGCCCTGCTCGTACGTGCCGGCCGCCGGTCCGGTGGCGGTGCCGCCGGGCGCGTCCTGGGTGACGCCGGTCCAGCCGCGGCCGTAGAAGCCGATGCCGAGCAGCAGCTTGTTCGCCGGGACGCCCTTCGCCTTGTACTTGGCGATCGCCTCCGCCGAGTTGAAGCCCTGCTGCGGGATGCCGGGGTACGAGGTGAGCGGGGAGTGCGGGGCGGTCGGGCCCTGCGCGGCCCAGGCGCCGAAGAAGTCGTACGTCATCACGTTGAACCAGTTCATGTACGGTGCGGCGCCCGCGTAGTCGGTGGCGTCGATCTTGCCGCCGGTGGAGGCGTCGGCCGTGACGGCCGCGGTGACGATCGCGTTCTGACCGAACTTGGCGCGCACGGCCTGGACCAGGTTCTTGAACGCGGCCGGGCCGCTGGTGTCGCAGGACAGGCCGCAGGCGTTCGGGTACTCCCAGTCCAGGTCGATGCCGTCGAAGACGTCGGCCCAGCGCGGGTCCTCCACCAGGTCGTAGCAGGACTGGGCGAAGGCGGCCGGGTTCGCGGCGGCCTGGCCGAAGCCACCGGACCAGGTCCAGCCGCCGAAGGACCAGATGACCTTGATGTTCGGGTAGAGCTTCTTCAGCTTGCGCAGCTGGTTGAAGTTGCCGCGCAGCGGCTGGTCCCAGGTGTCGGCGACGCCGTCGACGGACTGGTCGGCGGTGTACGCCTTGTCGTAGTCGGCGTAGGAGTCGCCGATGGCGCACTTGCCGCCGGTGACGTTGCCGAAGGCGTAGTTGATGTGGGTGATCTTCGAGGCGGAGCCCGAGGTCACGATGTTCTTCACGTGGTAGTTGCGGCCGTAGACGCCCCAGTCGGTGAAGTAGCCCATCTTCACCGTGTTGCCGGTCGGGGGCGGGGTGCCGCCACCGCCGCCGGTGGTGTGGACGGCGACCGGGCCGGCGGCGGGGCCGGTCTGGTCGGCGGTGTCGCGGGCGACGACCGTGTAGCTGTAGTCGGTGCCGGCGGTCAGGCCGGTGTCGGTGTACGTGAGGCCGGTGGTCGTGGTGACCCTGGCGCCGTCGCGCAGCACGTCGTAGTTCTTGACGCCCTTGTCGTCGGTGGCGGCGGTCCAGGTCAGCTTCACCGAGGTGTCGGTGATGTTCGAGGCGACCGGGGTGCCGGGGGCGGAGGGCGCGGTGTCACCGGGCGGCGGGGTGGTGGAGCCGTCGCAGGGGCCGCCGTTGACCTTGCAGCCGGACGGGGAGCCGGGACCCGCGCCGTTGTAGCCGAAGGAGACGCTGGCGCCGGGGGCGAGGCTGCCGTTGTACGACTTGTTCTTGGCGGTCCAGTGGGTGCCGGAGCCGGTGACGTCGGCGTCCCAGGCGGAGGTGACGGAGGTGCCGGAGGGGTAGTCCCACTCGACCGTCCAGGAGGAGAGGGTGGTGGTGCCGGTGTTCTTCACCGTCCACTTGCCCTCGAACCCGGTGCCCCAGTCCTGGGTCTTGGTGTACGTGGCGGTGACGGAGGTGGCGGCTTCGGCGGGGGCAGCGAGGCCGACCAGCGCGGCCAGCGGCAGGACCAGGGCGGTGAGACCGGCGGCGGCCCGGCGTCTCAACCCTGCTCTGCGCGTCGGTGCTTGAGTGCTCAACGGTGCTCCTCAAGTAGCGGACGGTCAACGTGGGGGTGGTCCGTGAGTTGCGCGCGCCCCGTGAGCGTAGAAAGGTCTGTACCAAGCGTCAAGAGGTCCAGACCAACGTCGGAACCGGATCTCTCAGATTCTCGTCAGATCCCCAACTCCCTGGCGAGTACGGCCGCTTGGACCCGCGACCGGAGCTCCAGCTTGCCGAGCACCTTCGACACATGCGTCTTCACGGTCGCCTCCGCCATCTCCAGGCGCACGGCGATCTCCGCGTTCGAAAGACCCGCGCCGAGCGCCGACAACACCTCCCGCTCCCGGGGCGTCAGCCCGTCCAGGACCGCCGAGTCCGGCGGGGCCGGCCGGCTCGGGGCCGCGAACTCGGCGATCAGGCGCCGGGTCACCGCCGGGGCGATCAGCCCCTCGCCGCGCGCCACCGTGCGCACCGCGTCCAGCAGGTCCTTCGCGTCCGTCTGCTTCAGCAGGAAGCCCGCGGCGCCGGCGCGCAGCGCCCCGAACACGTACTCGTCCAGATCGAAGGTGGTGAGCACCAGGACGTCCGCGAGGCGCTCGGCGACGATCTGCCGGGTCGCCGAGACCCCGTCCAGCTTCGGCATCTGCACGTCCATCAGGACCAGGTCCGGCCGCAGTGCGCGGGCCAGCTCCACCGCGTGCTCGCCGTCCGCCGCCTCGCCGACGACCTCGATGTCGGGCGCGCTGCCCAGGATGAGCACGAGCCCCGCCCGTACCGCGCTCTGGTCCTCGGCGACCACGATGCGGATCGTCATGCGTCAGGTGTCCTCTCCTCGGCGGGCAGCACCGCCCGCACCTGCCAGATCCTCGCCCCGCCCCCGTCGGCCGCGGGCCCCGCGTCGAACTCCCCGCCCAGCAGCGCCACCCGCTCCCGCATGCCGACCAGACCGGCCCCCGAGCCCGGCGCGCGCGGCCCGGGCCGCTCCCCGTACCGGCTGGTCACCCGCACGGTCAGCGCTTTGGCGTCGCGGGCCAGGAACACACCGACGGGGCCGGCCCCGGCGTGCTTGAGGGCGTTCGTCAGCGACTCCTGCACGATCCGGTACGCGGCCAGCTCGACCGGCGCCGGCAAGGGCTCCTCGTCCTGCGCGCGGGAGTCGTCGAGCGTGAACGTCAGGCCGCTCGACGCGCCGTTCGCCTGCGCCTGCGCGACCAGCGCGGCGAGGCCCGAGAGCCGGGGCGCGGCGGCCGGCCCGGCGTCCGTGTCGCTGTCCCGCAGCAGCCCGATGAGCCGGCGCATCTCGGCGAGGCCCGCGACGCTGTTCTCCCGGATCACGGTCAGCGCCTGCCGGGTCGTGCCCGGCTCGTCGATCGACAGCGCGGCCGTGGAGTGGATCGCGATCGCCGACAGGTGGTTGGCCACCATGTCGTGCAGCTCGCGGGCCATTCGGGCGCGCTCGGCGGTCACCGCCTGGGCCCGGTCCATCTCGGCGAGCAGCGCCGTCTGCTCGGCCCGCAGCCGGGCGGCGTCCGCGGCCTGCCGGTGGTTGCGCACGATGGCGCCGGTGAGCGCGGGCAGGAAGCTGATCATGCCCGAGAGGACGCCGACGAGCAGCGCGACCGCGTTCTGCCACCAGATCAGCAGCACGACGGTGATGGCGACGGTGACCAGACCCGTGGTGTACGGGATGCGGCGGGCGGAGGCGGGCGTGCCGTACACGACCGCCGCGTAGACCACGTCCGTGAACATCAGCACGGTCGCGAGGTTGCCGTTGGTGAGCTGGTCCGCGGCGATGGCGGCGGTGCCGACGATCAGCGCGGTCTGCGGGGCCGTGCGGCGCAGCGCCTCCATGGCCGCCATCACCGTCAGCGGGATCAGCGTGGCCCAGCGCTCGGACAGGACGTGCTGCCCGGTCACGTACAGACCGAAGGCCCACAGGACCAGCCCGCCGGCCAGGCCGATGAAGGCGATCAGCAGGTCGTCGCGATGGGGTCGGGGGAGGTGCACGTCCTCATCCAACACGCCGCCCCGGGTTCGTACCTCCTCGTCCGGGCCGAGCGTGCCCGGCCCTGCCTCCGTCGAAGGATGTAGGGGCGGTTCCTCACCGCCGACGACGAAAGTGCCCCGGACGGCGACGAGCCTGGAGGCGTACCGAAAGGGGAGAGCCGTGATCGTCACGCTCATCGTGATCTGCGAGGTCGGCTTCTGGGCGCTGCTCGCCGCCGGCCTCGCCACCCGCTATCTGCTGAGGATGCCGCGCACCGGCCTCGCCCTGCTGCTGTGCGAGCCGCTCCTGGAGGTCGTGCTGCTGGTCGCCACCGCGGTCGACCTGAAGAACGGCGCCGACCCCAGCTGGAAGCACGGGCTGGCCGCCGTCTACATCGGCTACACCGTCGGCCACGGCCACCGCACCGTGAAGTGGCTCGACGGCCATGCCGCGCACCGCCTGGGCGGCGGCCCGCCGCCGCCGAAGCCGCCCCGCTACGGGAGGGCCCGCGCCCGGCACGAGGGCGAGGTGTGGCTGGGCACCCTGGTCGGAGCCGTGGTGGCGACGGTGCTGCTGCTGATCGCGACCTGGTACGTGGGCGACGCCGGCCGCACCGAGTCGCTCAAGAGCTGGATCCTCGCCGCCTGGCGCGCGGTCGGCATCCACGGCCTGATCGCGCTGTCGTACGCGATCTGGCCGAAGAAGGACCCTGCCGCGAAGGCGTCAGCGGTCGCCGCCCGGGACCCAGAGGACGTCCCCGACGGCCTTGTTCGCGACCCTCGCCAGGATGAAGAGCAGGTCTGACAGCCGGTTGAGGTACGTGGCGGTCAGCGGGTTCATCGTCTCGCCGTGCACCTCCATCGCGGCCCACGTGGAGCGCTCCGCCCGGCGGACCACCGTGCACGCCTGGTGCAGCAGCGCCGCGCCGGGCGTGCCGCCGGGCAGGATGAAGGAGCGGAGCTTGTCGAGCTGCTCCAGGAAGCGGTCGCAGTCCGTCTCCAGCTTGTCGATGTACGACTGCTCGACGCGCAGCGGCGGGTACTCGGGGTCCGCCACCACGGGGGTCGACAGGTCCGCGCCCACGTCGAACAGGTCGTTCTGGACGCGGACGAGGACCTTGACGACCTCCTCGTCGAGCTGCCCGAGGGCCACGGCCGTGCCGATGACGGCGTTGGCCTCGTTGGCGTCGGCGTAGGCCGAGATCCGCAGATCGGTCTTGGCGGTCCGGCTCATGTCGCCGAGGGCGGTGGTGCCCTTGTCGCCGGTGCGGGTGTAGATACGCGTCAGATTGACCATGAGGCCAGCGTAGTTACGCCCCGGCCTTCCGGAACGTGCGTGTGCCCACCGTCACGGCGAGTGCCGTGAGTCCGGTCGCGGCGAGGACCCCGTAGAGCATCGTGGCGGTCGCGTAGTGCCCCACGTACGCGTCGCGCACCGCGTCGACCAGATAGCGGAACGGCATGAAGTGCGAGAGCACGTCGAGCCAGCCGGGGGCGAGGGCCATCGGAAGCATCAGGCCGGACAGCAGCATCGAGGGCATCGCCAGGGTGTTGACCGCCGGGCCGAACGCCTGCGGGCTCGGCAGCTTCAGCGCGAGCACGTACGAGAGCGAGGCGAGCGAGAAGGTGAGCAGGGCGACGAAGTCGAAGCCGATGAGGATGCCGGCGAGCGGCGCCCGCAGGCCCATGAGCAGGGCGGTGAGCACCAGCAGCACGCTTTGGAAGAGGAACAGCGCGGCGTCCCGCAGGGTGCGGCCGAGCAGCAGCGCGAGGCGGCTGACCGGCGTGACGCGCATCCGTTCGAGGACGCCCCAGTTCTTCTCCATGATGACGGCGAAGCCCGCGAACGAGGCCCCGAAGAGGCCGAGCTGGAGCAGCAGGCCGGGGACGAGGACCTGCCACGAGTCGCCGGTGCGGCCGAGCGGGAGCCCGGTGAGCAGCGGGCCGAAGAAGAACAGGTAGAGCAGCGGCATCAGCGCGCCGAAGAAGATCTGGAACGGCGAACGCAGGGTCTGCCGGGCGTAGCGGCCGAAGAGGACCGCGGTGTCGTGGAGAAGCATCGGGTGGGCTCCTAGACGGCGACGGGCGTGGTGTCGACGGGCGCGGCGGCGCGCCCGGTGACGGCGAGGAAGGCGTCCTGCAGGGTGTCGGCCCCGTGTGCGGCCTTGAGCGCGGCCGGGGCGCCCTCGGCGGCGACGACGCCCCGGTCGATGATCACCAGGCGTTCGGCGAGGGCGTCGGCCTCGTCGAGGTAGTGGGTGGTGAGGACGACGGTGGTGCCCTGCTCGTCGCGCAGCCGCCGCACCAGGTCCCACAGGGCGGCGCGGCTGCCCGGGTCGAGGCCGGTGGTGGGCTCGTCGAGGAAGAGCAGCGCGGGGCGGTGGGTGAGGCCGAGCGCGAGGTCGAGCCGGCGCCGCTGGCCGCCGGAGAGCGCGGTGGTGGAGCGGTCGAGCAGCTCGGTGAGGTCGAGGTCGTGGGCGAGTTCGGCCGCGCGCTCGGCGGCCTCGGCGCGCGTGAGCCCGTACAGCCGGCCCTGGAGGACGAGTTCGGAGCGGACGGTCTCCTGCGGGTCGGTGCCGCCGGACTGGGCGACGTAGCCGATCTCGCGGCGGACGGCGACCGGGTCGCGCAGCAGGTCGTGGCCGGCGACGGTGGCGGCGCCGCCGGTGGGCGGGAGCAGGGTGCTGAGCATCCGCAGGGTGGTGCTCTTGCCGGCGCCGTTGGGACCGAGGAAGCCGAGGATCTCGCCGGGGCGGACGGTGAGGTCGATGCCGCGGACGGCCGTCACCTCGCCCTGTTTCGTGCGGAAGGTCCGGGAGAGCCCGGACGTGCTGATGATGGGCATGGCGACCACAAAAACAGAGTCTCTTAAATTTTGCAACGTCCCCAAAATTTCAGGGCGCCTAGGAATGCCTAGGATGGCTCCATGGCTGAAGGGCTGAGGGAACGCAAGAAGCGCCAGACGAAACAGCGGATCTCGGACATCGCGACCGGGCTCTTCCTGGAGCGCGGCTTCCAGGCCGTCACGGTGGCGGAGATCGCGGAGGCCGCGGACGTCTCCGTCAACACCGTCTACAACTACTTCCCGGCCAAGGAGGACCTCTTCCTCGACCGGATGGAGGGCGTCACCCATCGCCTCGCCCGGATGATCCGCGGCCGCGACCCCGGCGAGTCCGCCGCCCGGGCGGTGCTCCGGGAGATCCGCGGCCATGTCACCGCGGTCTCGCCCGCGTACGGACTCATGACCGGCTTCGCCGACTTCATGCGGGTCATCGACGGCGCCCCCACCCTCCAGGCCCGGCTCATGGCCCTCCAGCAGGAGGTCCGCCGGACCACCGTCGCCGCCCTGCGCGAGGAGGCCGGCACCGGACCCGACGACACGATGCCGCTGCTCGTCGGCGGCCAGATCGCCTGGATCCAGGGCGCCGTCGTCGAGTTCATCAGCGCCGAGATGACCGCCGGCCGCGACCCGGGCGAGGTGTCCCGCGAGGCCCTCGGCCTCCTCGATGACATCGAGGACCTGCTCAGCGAGGCGGTGCTGGACTACGCGGTACGGCCGTAGCCGCCCCCGCGGACCTGTCGCGGGTGTGACGTCCGTCAAAGCGGGCGTGACGTGCCTTACTAAGCGGTCACATGGTGCCCCCGGGCCGCTAATCTCCGCCGAAGAGCCAGAGGTGAACAGTCGTTAAGCGCGAGATGCGTCGCATGCGCGCCATGGGTGATTTGGGGTGGAACACGTGGCAGGGAAGCTCGCCGTCATCGGGGCCGGACTCATGGGGTCCGGCATCGCGCAGGTCTCGGCCCAGGCCGGCTGGGACGTCGTCCTGCGCGACGTCACCGACGCCGCGCTGACCCGGGGCACCGACGCCATCCGCACCTCGTACGAGAAGTTCGTCGCCAAGGGCAAGCTGGCCGCCGCCGACGCGGACGCAGCCCTCGGCCGGATCACCGCCACCACCGACCTCGACGCGGTCGCCGACGCCGACATCGTCGTCGAGGCCGTCTTCGAGAAGCTGGAGGTCAAGCACGAGATCTTCCGCTCCCTCGACAAGATCGCCAAGGACGGCGCGGTCCTCGCCTCCAACACCTCCGCCATCCCGATCACCAAGATCGCCGCGGTGACCGGGCGCCCCGAGTCCGTCGTCGGCGTCCACTTCTTCTCGCCGGTCCCGATGATGCAGCTCGTGGAGCTCGTCCGCGGTTACAAGACCAGCGACGAAACCCTGGCCACCGCACGGGAGTTCGCCGAGTCCGTGGGCAAGACCTGCATCGTCGTCAACCGTGACGTGGCCGGCTTCGTCACCACCCGCCTCATCTCGGCGCTCGTCGTCGAGGCCGCCAAGCTCTACGAGTCGGGCGTGGCCACCGCCGAGGACATCGACGTCGCCTGCAAGCTCGGCTTCGGGCACGCGATGGGCCCGCTCGCCACCGCCGACCTGACCGGCGTCGACATCCTCGTCAACGCCACCAACAACATCTACACCGAGTCCCAGGACGAGAAGTTCGCGCCGCCGGAGCTGATGCGCCGGATGGTGGACGCGGGTGACATCGGCCGCAAGAGCGGGCAGGGCTTCTACACGTACTGACGCCGCCTCAGCACGTAGGCCGGGGCGGTGAACCGATTCCGCACAGGGGTCCGATCGCCCCGGCACCATCGCCCCCAGGGGTGAATTTCGATATCGGTTCGCTTACAAGGCGCAACGCTTCTGCCGATGCGGAAGTCAAGCGTTGCGAAGACGGGCACACGACCGGGCAACGACGGAGCACTCTCGGGGAGCGCATATGCACATCAGGGGCGACCACGCCGAACTGGTCGTCGGGGGCCGCCTCGACGTCCGAAGCGCGGCGGACGCCCGAACGGTCCTGCACTCGGCGGTCGACGACGGAGTCGGCGACCTCGTGCTCGACCTGACCGGCCTCGACTCCTGGGACGCCACCGGACTCGGCGTCATCATGGGCGCCCACCGCCGGGCCGGCCGCTGCGGCCGCCGACTGGTGCTGCGCGGAGTGCCGCCGCAGATGCAGCGCCTCCTCGTCGCCACCCGGTTGCACCGCATCCTCGCCATCGAGGGCGGCCTCGCGGCGGAGTCACTGCCGCGCGTGTGACGTCGACATATGACACAGTTGGCGCGCGTGTGACCCCCGGGGCGGCGAACGGCGTGTGAAGCACCTGTGAGAACCAGGCGTCACACCCAATCCTCACAAGACCGTGACGTCTTGGTCTCCACCCCACCCCACCTGTTCCCGCAGCTCGGACAACCGTCTAGGGTCGGCTCGCCTGCACATCGCCCGCCGCTTGGGAGCTTGGACCATGGACCCGATCAACCGGGGACCGGAGGACTACGGTCACGACACCGAGGGCGAGGACGCCCGCCCCGGCCTCGCCGCCCCCGCGCCCGCGGCCGGCGCCCCCAGCCGGGTACGCACCGCGCGCCTCGTCTCCGGCGGCCTGCTGCTCAACCTCAACCCGCTCGACGGCAGCGAGATCGAGGTCTGCCCGCCCGCCGAGCAGCCCGCGGCCCCCCGCCGCCGCACCGCCAAGGAGCGCGCCGAGGTCGCCCGCGCCGCCACCCCGCCCGTACCGCCCGGCCCCGCGGCCCCCGTCCTCCCGCTGCTCGAACGGCAGGAACAGCGCGAACAACTCGTCCAGCACCTCACCCGCGGCCGCTCCGCCCGGCTCACCGGCCCCGCCGGCTCCGGCCGCACGGTCCTGCTCGACGCCGTCGCCGCCGACTGCGCCGGCATCGCACCCGACGGCGTCGTCCGGCTCTCCGGCCACCACCGCACGCCCACCGAGCTGCTCTACGAGCTCTTCCAGGCCGTCCAGTACGCCCCCGGCTTCCGGCCCGACCGCGAGGAACTCCTCCTGGAGGTCCGCTCCATCGGCGCCATCGTCGTCGTCGACGACCTCGAGTTCGGCGGCGCGGCCCTCGACCAGCTCCTCGACGCCACCCCCGACTGCGCCTTCCTGTTCGCCGCCACCCCCGACACCCCGGCCCCCTCGCCCGAGGCCGGCCTCGAAGAGCTCGCGCTGTCCGGCCTCGCCCGCGCCGCCGCCGTCGAACTCCTGGCGGCCGCCACCGGCCGCGAGCTCGACGAGGACGAGACCAACTGGGCCGGCGACCTCTGGTTCGAGTCCGAGGGCCTGCCGCTCCGCTTCGTCCAGGCCGGCGCCCTGCTGCGGCAGCGCGACCGGCTGCGCGTCGGACCCGCCGAGTTCGACGCCTTCGGTGCCCTGGAGGAGGCGTTCGGCCCGTCCGGGCTCGCCGCGCCCGCCCGTGCCGTCGACGACCCGGACGTCGAACTGCGTGACATCGCGCTGCCGAGCCTCGCCGAGGGCGCCGCCCCCGCCACCCTGCTCGCCTCCCGGCTCAGCCGCGCCGCCCAGGACACCCTGCGCTTCGCCGTCGCCCTCGGCGGCGAGGTCCCGCACCAGGCCCATCTGCCCGCCCTCGTCGGCGACACCCACGCCGACGCCGCCGTCGGCGAACTCATGTCCGTCGGCCTCCTCTCCCCGGTCGGCACCCGCTACCGGCTCGCCGCCGGTGTCCTCACCCAGCTGCTCGCCGAGGAGTACGAGCCCGACCCCGCGGCCCGCGCCCACACCGCCGCCGAGCACTACGCCTGGTGGGCCGGACACCCCTCCGTCACCGCCGACCGCGTCGTCGCCGAGGCCGACTCGCTGCTCGCCGCACTGGCCGCGTCCGTCTCCGGCGCCGACGCCGAGCACCACACCAGCGCCGTCAAGCTCGCCCGTGGCGCCGCGCCCGCCTTCGCCGCCGGACTGCACTGGGGCGCCTGGGAGCGGGCCCTGCGCGGCGGCCAGGAGGCCGCCCGGCTGGCCGGCGCCGTCGCCGAAGAGGCCTACTTCCACCACGAGTTGGGCGTCCTCGCGCTCTGTCGCGGCAATCTCCAGCGGGCCCGCGCCGAACTGGAGGCGTCCATCGCCCTGCGCGGCGCCCTCGCCGACAAGCGCGGCACGGTCGCGGGCCGCCGCGCCCTCGCGCTCGTCGCCGACCTGACGGGCGAGAGCAGCACGCCCCTGGAGCTCACCCCACCGGCGCCCCCCGCAGCGCCCGCACCGGCCCTCGGTTCCGCCTTCGGGCCCGCGCCGGGCTCCACGCCCGGGTCGGCGTCGGGCTCGGGTTCCGGTCCCGCGTCCACGCTCGGGTCGGCGTCGGGCTCGGGTTCCGGTTCCGGTTCCGGGGCGGCGTCCGCCTTCGGATCCGCGCCTGGATCCTCGTCCGCGCCCGGGTCGGCGTCCGCACCCGCGGCCGGTTCCGGGGCCGCGTCAGCCTTCGGGGCC
>NZ_JBSGBF010000149.1:0-12580 GCF_053601115.1 Streptomyces sp. NPDC004788 | reverse complement strand
CGCCCGGCCCCGGCTGCCGCCCCGGGCTCGCGCCCGGCCCCGGCTGCCGCCCCGGCCTCCGTCGCGCCGCCCGGCTCCGTACGCGTGCCGTCGTCAAGGCGGCCGATGTGAGGACCAGCAGGGCGCCGGCCACGGTGAGCAGCCAGACCGGGATGCCGCCGGCCACCGTCCAAAGGCGGTCGTGCCAGACGATCACGCGATACGGGGTGTCGGCGGCGGTCCGGACGAGTTCGTGGTCGCCGTCGATGCGGGCGGGCTCGGGGAAGTACTGGTCGACGGCGGTGAGGAACACCGGGCCCGGACCGGCCAGGCGGGCCAGTTCGCCGTCCCGCTTCGGCGTGACGGAGCCCGCGAAGAGGACCTCGGGCCGGGCTCCGCCGATGGCGCTGCGCGGCTCCATGCGGTGGCCGGCGACCACGTACAGGCCCAGCGACTGCGGGGTCTTCGCGAGCCGGGAGAGCCGCATCGGGTAGACGGGCCGGTCGTTGGGGAAGCGGATCCGGATCGGGTCGAGGGCGCCGTACAGCTTCTCGCCGGCCTTCTCGGGGGCGAGGCGCACGGCCACGTACTCCCACTTCCGCTCCACGTACGGCCGGAGTTCGCCGGAGAGCCGGTCGGAGAGCTCGAAGCCGTTGCGGTGCAGCCAGTCGCCGAGCGCGGCCGGGTCGGTGGCGGTGAGCCGGGCGACGTCGAAGGGGCCGAGCCGCTCGCGGCCGACGACGCCGACGCCCGGGCCGCGCGCGCCGGGCGGGGCGGCGCCGGCCATGCCGTCGCCGCCGGAGAAGGGCCAGTCCGAGCCGCGCGGCCAGAAGTAGTCGCGGTCGCGGTGCTCGGGCGCGGTGAGCCCGTCGAGTTCGCCGAAGAGGTCCGCGTCGCCGAGGCTGACGTCGGCGCGGTGCGGTACGGGCATGATCCAGGCGGCCTGTTCGGCGTCGCCGTGCACGGTGAAGCGCATGACGATCTGTTCCACCCGCGCCCGCTCGTCCCAGCGCACGACCGAGGTCTCCCGGTCGACGCCGAGCTGCGCCATCCGGTTGGTGACCATGGCGCCGCAGCCGCAGGCGTACGCCGGCGCGACGAGCGAGCCGAGCTGGAGCGCGAGCAGCGCGACGAGCACGGCCAGGATGCGCGTCGTAAGGATGCGCGCCGTAAGGATGCGCGTCGTAAGGATTCTCGTCGTCAGGATTCGTCGTGTTGTCCCCCGCATGCCTGCTCGGACGCGCGAACGGACCTGGCGGTTCCGTTCAGTTCCGTCAGTTCGTTCGCCCGCCCGGAACCGCCTGACCGACCCTGACCCGGAGCTCCTTGATCCCGTTGAGCCAGGCCGCCCGCAGCCGGCGCGGATCGCCGGCCAGGGTCAGGTCGGGCAGCTCGTCGGCGAGCGCCTCGAAGATCAGCTCGATCTCCTTGACGGCGAGGGACTTGCCGAGGCAGAAGTGCGGTCCGCCGCCGCCGAAGCCGAGGTGCGGGTTCGGGTCCCGGGTGATGTCGAAGGTCTCGGGGCTCTCGAAGACCTCGGGGTCGTTGTTGGCGGAGGAGTAGAAGAGGCCGACACGGTCGCCGCGGCGGATCTTCTGACCGCCGAGTTCGGTGTCCTGGGTGGCGGTGCGCTGGAAGGAGACGACCGGGGTGGCCCAGCGGACGATCTCCTCGGCGGCGGTGGCCGGCCGCTCCCTCTTGTAGAGCTCCCACTGCTCGGGGTGGGTGAGGAAGGCGTGCATGCCGTGGCTGATGGCGTTGCGGGTGGTCTCGTTGCCGGCGACGGCGAGCAGCAGCACGAAGAAGCCGAACTCGTCGGAGGAGAGGTTGCCCTGGCCCTCGGCGGCGACGAGCTGGGACACGATGTCCTTGGCCGGGCACTCCTTGCGGGCGGCGGCGAGGTTCATGGAGTAGCCGATGAGTTCCATGGCCGCCTCGGCGCCGATCTCCTCCGTGATGGCGTACTCGGGGTCGTCGTACGCGACCATCTTGTTCGACCAGTCGAAGATCCGGGCCCGGTCCTCCTGCGGTACGCCGATGAGCTCGGCGATCGCCTGGAGCGGCAGCTCGACGGCGACGCGGGTGACGAAGTCGAAGGTGCCGTCCGCGTCGCCGGCCGACGCCGACGCCGACGCGGCCGCGGTCGCCTTCGCCTCGGCGACGATGGCGCGGGCGCGGTCGCGCAGCGCGGTCTCCAGGCTGCGGATGGCGCGCGGGGTGAAGCCGCGCTGGACGATCTGACGGACCCGGGTGTGCTCGGGCGGGTCCATGTTGAGCATGATCAGCTTCTGGACCTCGATCTGGTCCCGGGTGATGTGCTCGTTGAAGCGGATGACCGCGGTGTTCTCCTTCGAGGAGAACAACTCGGGGTGCGTGGAGACGTACTTGACGTCGGCGTGGCGGGTCACGGCCCAGTAGCCCTCGTCGGCGAAGCCGGTGACGCCCGGGGGCTGGGCGCACCACCAGACGGGGGCGGTCTGCCGCAGCCGCGCGAACTCCGGGTGGGGGACGCGGGCTTGCAGCAGATCGGGATCGGTGGCGTCGAACCCTTCGGAGAGATGGGGGCAGCTCATCGGCAAACACACTCCATATCTGATGGACCATCAGAAGTTGCCGGGAAAGGTAGTAACGAGTTCTACAAGTAGCAAGGCGCACGGCGGGAACTGTTGCGTCCCGGACCCTTGCGTACCGGCGGTAGCAGTCATAAGACTGCTACCGGAACTAGAACACGTACTAGTTCGGCACCAGTTCCACGTGACCCGTCGACCGGTGAGGGTGCCGGGACACCCGCCCGGGCGAGGAGAGGACGAGCTCATGGCCGCGGAACCCGTCATCGTCGAAGCCGTACGCACCCCCATCGGCAAGCGCGGAGGCGCGCTCGCCAACCTCCACCCCGCCTATCTCCTCGGCGAGACCTACCGTGAACTCCTCGGCCGCACCGGCATCCACGCCGACTGCGTCGAGCAGATCGTCGGCGGCACGGTCACCCACGCCGGCGAGCAGTCCATGAACCCCGCCCGCACCGCCTGGCTCGCCATGGGCCTGCCCTACGAGACCGCCGCCACCACCGTCGACTGCCAGTGCGGCTCCTCGCAGCAGGCCAGCCATATGGTGGCCAACATGGTCGCGGCCGGCGTCATCGACATCGGCATCTCGTGCGGCGTCGAGGCCATGTCGCGGGTCCCGCTCGGCTCCGGCTCCAAGCACGGGCCCGGCAAGCCCTTCCCGGACGAGTGGAACGTCGACCTGCCCAACCAGTTCGAGGCCGCCGAGCGCATCGCCCGCCGTCGCGGCCTCACCCGCGAGCGCGTCGACTCGCTCGGCCTGCTCTCCCAGGAGCGCGCCGCCGTCGCCTGGGCCGAGGAGCGCTTCAAGCGCGAGACCTTCGCCGTCCAGGTCCCGACCACCGAGGAGGAGCAGCACGCCGGGCAGGGCATGTGGCGGCTCGTCGACCGCGACGAGGGGCTGCGCGACACCACCATGGAGGGGCTCGCCCGGCTCAAGCCGGTCATGCCCACCGCCGTCCACACCGCCGGCAACGCCTCCCAGATCTCCGACGGCGCCTCCGCGATCATGTGGGCCTCCAAGCGCATGGCCCGCGCCCTGAAGCTGCGGCCGCGCGCCCGGATCGTCGCCCAGGCCCTGGTCGGCGCCGATCCGCACTACCACCTCGACGGGCCCGTGGACGCGACCCGGGCGGTGCTCGGCAAGGCCGGGATGTCGCTCAAGGACATCGACCTCGTCGAGATCAACGAGGCCTTCGCGTCGGTGGTGCTGAGCTGGGCGCAGGTCTTCGACCAGGACCTGGAGAAGGTGAACGTCAACGGCGGCGCCATCGCCCTCGGTCACCCCGTCGGCGCCACCGGGGCCCGCCTGATCACCACGGCCCTGCACGAGCTGGAGCGCACGGACAAGGAGTTCGCGCTGATCACGATGTGTGCGGGCGGGGCGCTGGCGACGGGCACGATCATCCAGCGGTTGTAGCCGGACCCTCAGGGACGGGAAAACGCCGCAGGCCCCGGTTCCTCCGCTGGGGAGGACGGGGCCTTGCGACGTCTGGGTGCTACCGGTCCGGCTTAGTACCAGCCGTGGGTCTGCCAGAAGTTCCAGGCGGCGTTCGGGGAGCCGTACCGCTCGTTCATGTAGTTGAGACCCCACTTGATCTGGGTGGCGGGGTTCGTCTTCCAGTCGGCACCGGCCGAGGCCATCTTGGAGCCCGGCAGGGCCTGGACCAGGCCGTAGGCGCCGGAGGACGAGTTGGTGGCGGTGTGGTTCCAGCCGGACTCGTGCTCGACGATCTTGCTGAACGACGCGAACTGCGCCGGCGGGACGATCTGGCGGGCGATCTCCTGCTCCGTGGCGGCCGAGGCCGTACCCGTCGTGCCGAGCACCGCGCCGGACGCGCCGATGAGGACGGCGGCGGAGACGGCGAAGGTCTTCTTGCGGGAGTTGACACGAGTGGCGATCGAGCGGAACAAAGCGTCTTACCTAACGTCGGGGGCAAAGGTCGCGCCGGGCGCTTTCGGCATGCCGGAACCAGGGCCCGGGAGTCCCGGGAACTGGGGGGAACCGGCCTGCCGTGATGCTCTCGGACGAGAAGTCCCGAGCACCGGCTGCCTGGCGACGTCCACCAGAGAAGCAGCCCGGCGAGGCCGTGGCAACGACCCCCTGTACGAGGCCGGTTCGGAGGAGGGGGGTGCGGCGCCGGGGGCGTGCGATATGTCCGGCCCATGACATCACCGCAGCTCATGGCGGTGTATGGGTTGATTTGGGTGGTCTCGCCCGGGTCTACTATTCCGGTTCGGACGTGACGTGGGTCCTATGAGGGGCCTCACCCCGGAGGGCCCTCTCAGGGGCCTCGAATGTGACCTGGGCCTCGAAGTTCGCCCGCCGCGTGGCCCGGCGCAGCGCCCTCAGGAGCGCGCCGCCGGTGGTGAGGGTCAGAACGACGGTGAGCAGCGCCCGGCCCAGGTCCCAGCCGAGCGAGGTGGCGGCCACGTACGCCGCGAACCGCACCAGGTTCTCCCGCACCGGATCCCCCGGCTGGAAGGAGATGCCCTGGCCCATGCCGCCGACCGTCACCCAGCCGTAGAGGTTGGTGACCGTGCCGTACGCGAACGCCGCCACGAAGCCGTACGCCGCCAGCACCAGCCGCTCGCCCCGCCCCCTCAGCCGCTCGGAGCCCGGCAGCAGACCCGCGCCCATCGCGAACCAGCCCATCGCCAGCATCTGCGTCGGCAGCCACGGCCCCACCCCGCCCGTGAGCAGCGCCGACGCGAACATCGTCACCGCGCCGAGCACGAAGCCGAAGCCCGGCCCGAGGACCCGGCCGCTCAGCACCATCAGGAAGAACATCGGCTCCAGGCCCGCCGTCCCCGCCCCGATCGGCCGCAGCGCCGCCCCCACGGCGGCCAGCACCCCCAGCATCGCCACCGCCTTCGCGTCCATCCCGTAGTCGGCGATCGTCGCCACGACGACGGCGATGAGCAGCGGCAGCATCAGCGCGAAGAACCACGGCGCGTCGGCTGCGTGGTCCGTCAGCGCGGACCCCGCGTCGGCGAAGAGGGGCCAGCCGACGGCGATCAGTCCGACGACGGAGACCAGGACGAGGGCGGCGATCGAACGGGGCCCCAGCCGGACGGGACGCGAGCTCATGCGCGCAGCGCCTCCTCCACCTGCTCCACCGTGAGCCACGGCTCCGGCGCCAGGACCTTCGCCACCTGCGGCGAGAACGCCGGCGAGGAGACGACCACCTCGGCCGTCGGCCCGTCCGCCACCACCTCACCGCCCGCGACGACCACGACACGGTCCGCGAGATCCGCGGCGAGCTCCACGTCGTGCGTGGCGAGCACGATGGCGTGGCCGTCCGCCGCGAGGGCGCGCAGACGCGTGACGAGACGCGCCTTCGCCGCGTAGTCCAGACCACGGGTCGGCTCGTCGAGCAGGAGCAGCGGCGGGCGTGCGGTCAGTACGACGGCGAGCGCGAGGGCGAGGCGCTGGCCCTCGGACAGGTCCCGCGGATGCGTTCCGTCCGCGACGCCGGGCAGCAGCTCGGACACCAGGGCCCGGCAGCTCCCGGGCGTGGCGCCCGCGTCCTGGTCGGCCGCGGCGCACTCGGCGGCGACGGTGTCCGCGTAGAGGAGGTCGCGCGGCTCCTGCGGCACGAGCCCCACGTGCTTGATCAGCGTCCGCGGGTCCGTGGCGTGCGGGGTGAGCCCCGCCACCCGCACGGTCCCGCCCGTCGGCGCGATCATCCCGACGAGGGTCCCGAGCAGCGTCGACTTCCCGGCGCCGTTGCGGCCCATGAGGGCGACGGTCTCGCCGGCGCGGACCTGGAGGCCGACGCGGCGGAGGGCCTCGACGCGGCCGCGGCGGACGGCGAGACGGTCGACGGAGAGGAGGGGGGCGGTGGGGGTGGGGGCGGTGGCCGGGCCGGTGCGGCGCCGTTTGAACAAGGGGAAGCCCCCGCCCCACCCCTTCCCGAAACCTGGGGCCTGGGGCGCAGCCCCGGTTCGGGAAGGGGCGGGGTGGGGAAGGAAGCCCGCCGCAGCCGCAGCCGCAGCCGCAGCCGCAGCCGCAGCCGCAGTCGCAGTCGCAGTCGCAGCCGGCACCCGCCCCGCCAGCCGCTCCCTCAGCGCCCCCGCGCGGCGCCTCGCGTCCCGCACCGTCAGCGGCAGCGGGTCCCAGCCCGCCGCCCGGCCCAGGGCCACCACCGGCGGGTACACCGGCGACACCGCCATGATCTCGGCCGGAGGACCCATCACGGCCTCCGGGAGGAGCAGCACCTGGTCCGCGTACTGGACCACTCGCTCCAGGCGGTGCTCCGCCATCAGCACCGTCGTGCCCAGGTCGTGCACGAGGCGCTGCAGCACGGCCAGCACGTCCTCCGCCGCCGACGGGTCGAGCGCCGAGGTCGGCTCGTCGAGGACCAGCACCTTCGGGTGCGGGGTGAGGACGGAACCGATCGCGACCCGCTGCTGCTGTCCGCCGGACAGGGTGGAGATCGGCCGGTCGCGGAGCTCGGCCAGGCCGAGCAGGTCCAGGGTCTCCTCCACGCGCCGCCGCATCACCGCAGGGGGGAGCCCGAGCGACTCCATGCCGTACGCGAGCTCGTCCTCGACGGTGTCCGTGACGAAGTGGGCGAGCGGGTCCTGCCCGACCGTGCCCACGACGTCGGCGAGCTCGCGCGGCGGATGCGTCCGGGTGTCCCGGCCGTCGACCGTGACGCGGCCCCGCAGGGTGCCGCCGGTGAAGTGGGGGACGAGACCGGAGACGGCGCCGAGCAGGGTGGACTTGCCGACGCCCGACGGGCCGACGAGGAGGACCAGCTCGCCCTCGGGCACCACGAGGTCCACGTCCCTCAGCGCGGGCGCGGCCTCGCCGTCGTACGTCACCGAGACGTTCTCGAAACGGATCACCGCTTCGCCTCCTTCGGATCCTTCGGCACCGGGGCCACGAACGCGGGCAGCAGACCGAGCAGTACGGACACCGCCGGCCACAGCGGCAGCTGGGGGGCTTCCAGGGGCACGACCCCGGGATGCAGGGCCTGCGGCGCCACCGACCCCGCCCGGATCATCGCCACCGCCACGGCGACGCCCGACCCGGCGACGAGCCAGGCCCGGGCGCCCCACCGGTCCGGCCGGTAGCGGGTACGGGCGGCGCGGCGGCCGCCGAGGCGCAGGCCCGCGAAGGCGGCGAGGAGGCCGGCGGCGAGGAGCGGCAGCCCGTAGCCCGCGCCTTCGGCGGCGAGCAGCCCGTACGAACCGGCGCACACGCCGAGCAGTCCGCCGAGGGTGAGGATGTTGGTGGTGCGCCGGACGGCGGGCGGGACCTGGGCCGTACGGCCGTAGCCGCGCGCGTCCATGGAGGCGGCGACGGCGACCGACCGTTCCAGGGCGCCTTCGAGCACGGGCAGCCCGATCTGCAGCAGGGCGCGGACCCCGCCCGTGGGGCGGCCGCGCAGCCGGCGGGCGGTGCGCAGGCGCAGCACGTCGGCGACGAGGTTCGGGGCGAAGGTCATGGCGACCACGACGGCGACCCCGGCCTCGTACAGCGCGCCCGGCAGTGACTTGAGCAGCCGCGCCGGGTTGGCGAGGGCGTTCGCCGCGCCGACGCAGATGAGCAGGGCGGCCAGCTTCAGGCCGTCGTACAGGGCGAAGACGACCTGCTCGGCGGTGACCCGGCCGCCGATCCGCACGCCCTGCGCCCAGTCGGGCAGCGGCAGTTCGGGCAGTGTGAAGAGCAGCCGCGAGCCCGGGATCGGCGAGCCGAGGACGAGCGAGAACGCGACGCGCAGGGCGACGACGAACAGGCCGAGCTTGACGAAGGCGCCGTACGAGCGGGCCCAGGGCGCGTCCGTACGGCGGGCCGCCACGACATAACCGGCGACGCCGACGACCAGGCCGAGCAGGAGCGGGTTGGTGGTGCGGGAGGCGGCCACGGCGAGGCCGAGCGCCCAGAGCCACCAGGCGCCGGGGTGCAGGGCGTTGGAACGGTTCGCCTCGGGGGCGCGCAGCGGCGTCATCCGCGACGGCGGCGGGCCTGCCAGACACCGGCGGCGCCGAGCAGGAGCACGGCCGCCCCGCCCGCGACGAGCCCGAGCGACGGACCGCCGGAGCCCTTCGCGGCGGCGGGCTTCGGGGACGCCTCCTTGGACTTCGCCGACTTCGCCGACTCCGCCGACTCCGCAGACACCTGCTCGCCGCACCCCTTCGCCGGGTACCCCGCGATCCCGCACAGCAGCGCGTTCGTGTCGTACCGCAGCGGCTTCGCGACCTCCGCCAGTGCCTCCGCCGCCGTGGCGTCCTCGCGGACCCGCGGGCAGCCGGTCCGCAGGCCGGGCTCGGGCGGGGTCTCGCCGGCCGCGGCGTCCTCGGGGCGGCCGAAGTCGATGACGACGGCGACCCGCTTGGTGCCCGCCTGCTCCGGCACGCCCGCGCACAGCCGTGCGAAGTCGGGCCGGGCGGCGGGGCGCGCGGCGTCGTTCGAGTCCTGGCTGACGGCGAAGCGGAAGCCGACGACGTCGCCGTCGGCGGGCCGGGCGCTCGCGGGCCCCTGGGTGGCGTAGGCCCACGTGCCGCCCTTGCCGCCGCCGTCCCAGAAGGACCAGTAGCGGTAGCCGACGGCCTGGGCGGGCGCGGCCGCCGCGAAGGACACCAGCAGGGCGGCCGCGCCCACCGCGAGCTGCGGCCTCACTTCTTGCGACCGCTCAGGAGGAAGCCGATGCCGACGCCGACGACCATGCCGATGCCGATGATCCACCACACGTCGAAGCCGCCCTGGTCCTCGTCCGCGCCGGCCGACGCCTCCGAGTTGTCGGGGGCCTTGGGGGCCGGGCCGGTGGCGTTGAGCTGCTCCAGCAGGTCGACGGTGCCGAAGCTGCGCGGGTCGGTGTCCATGGCGTGCGCGGCGAAGACCAGCTGGGCGTACGCGGCGGGGCCGCCGGTCTTCGCCCAGGGCGCCGAGTTCTTCTCCAGCCAGGCGAGGGCGCCGGTGGCCTCCTTCTTCGCCCCGGCGGCGGCGAGCGCGACGACGGCGTCGGCGGTGTTGCCGTAGTCGGGCAGCTCCGCGCTCTCGGCGGCGCCGGGCAGCGGCGGGGTGGAGAGGTGGGGGTTCTTGGCGAGCTGGGCGGCGAGCCAGGCGGCGCCGTTGCGGGCGGCCTGGTCGGGCGCCGGCTTGGCCGCGTCCGTGCAGACCGGCCGCTGCTCGGGGTCGGCGCCGCGCGCGGTGATGCCCTTGCCGAGGCCGGCGAGGGTGGCGGCGGCGGTCGCGTCGGCGTTGGCGAGGAGCTTGCCGGTCTTGTCGGGCTGGTACGCGAAGGCTCCCGCGCCGCCGTCCTGCGCGGCCGCGCCCGCGCAGGGCAGGGCGAAGGTGAGGAGGGCGTCGTACGGGTTCCTGCCGGCGGCGGACCGCACGTCGGCGGGCCGGACGCCGGCGGAGGCGAGGGAGCCGATGACGACGGAGGTGGAGTTGGCGTCGCTGGCGCCGCCGGGGTTGTAGCTCCAGCCGCCGTCCTTGTTCTGCACGCTCTTCAGCCAGGCGGCGCCGGCCTTCGCGGCCTGCGCGGTCTTCTCCGGGGCGGCGGACTGGCGGGCCACGGCGCCGAGGGCCTGGACGGCGACGGCGGTGGCGTTGGTGTCGAGCATCGTCTTCGCGTCGCACGGCTTGGCCGGCTCGGCGCGGTACGAGGCGAAGGCGCCGTCGGCGCACTGCTGGCCGAGCAGCCAGTTCACCGCCTGGTCGGCGGGCTGGATGCCGGAGGTGCGCTGGGCGAGGAACGCGAGCGACTGGCGCCAGACGCCGTCGTAGGTGGGGTCGCCCGTGCCGTAGAGACCGGCGGGGATCTTCACGGGGACGGGGGAGGGGGCGGGTGCGGCGGCGGCCGTTCCGGCGGCGGCGGTGCTGAGCACGGCACCGGCCGCGAGTGCGGCGGCGGCGCGGCGAACGCTGATCATGGGTCCCTCTCCTGCGGGCACCGGACACCGGCACCCGGGGAGCCAGCCTCCGGCGCCGTTCTCCTCGACGGTGCCGGCGCTCACGTCCCGTACCGGGCATTCCGACTCGCCACCGGTGACGGTGGCTCACGGCTGCGGGACAGTGCCGGTTTCCCACCGGCTTCCCCCTGTACGGGCATGACGACGGCCGCCCACTTTACCGGCCGGGCCCCGGGCGCCCCCCGGCGCCGTACGTCACTCCGGGCCCGTCACTCCGCGCCCCTCACACCAGGCCCCTCACACCAAGCCCGTCACTCCGCTCCCGTCACTCCGGGCCCGTCCCCCCGCTCCCGTCACACCGCCACGTACCGCACCGGCTCCGTCCCAGCCACCGCCTCCGCGCGTCCCAGCTTCACCAGGCGCCGCACATGGGCCTCGGCCTCGCTGACGGCGATGTTGCGGGAGCCGTGCGGAATGCGGTCCCAGGGACGGTTCCACTCCATGCGCTCGGCGAGCTCCCAGGGGGTGAGCGGGGTGGCGAGGAGGGTGAGCAGGTCCGCGAGCCGGGCCTCGTGGTGGGCGAGGAGTTCGCGGACGCGGCCGGCGGCGTCGGGGAAGGCGTGCTGGTGGGCGGGGAGCACCTCGGCGACGCCGAGGCGGCCGATGCGTTCGAGGGAGTCGAGGTAGTCGCCGAGGGGGTCGGTGTCGGCGCCCTCGTCGGGGTCCTCGTAGAGACCGATGTGCGGGCTGATCCCGGGCAGCAGGTGGTCGCCGGAGAAGAGCCGGCCGTGGCCGGGCAGTCCGGCCGGGTGGGCCTCCTCCAGATGGAGGCAGACGTGGCCCGGGGTGTGCCCGGGGGTCCAGACGGCGCGCAGCCGGCGGCCGGCCAGGTCGAGGAGTTCGCCGGGCACGATCTCGCGGTCGGGAAGGGCGGAGCGCAGGCCGGGCAGCGTGCGCGTCCGGCCGTCGCGGCGGGCGGCGCGCGCGGCGAGCAGCGGGGCGGTGTGCTCCTCGGGGGCGCCGACGGCTTCGAGCTTGCGGGCCAGGTAGTCGAACCAGGTGCCGGGCTCGGCCTCGCGGGTGCGGCGGACGACGGCGATGTCGGCGGCGTGCATCGCGATCCAGGCGCCGGACTCCTCCCGGACCCGGCCGGACAGGCCGTGGTGGTCGGGGTGGTGGTGGGTGACGACCACGCCGTGGACGTCCCGCACGCCGATGCCCAGGGCGCCGAGCCCACTCGTGAGCTCGGCCCATGACCGGGGGTCGTCCCAGCCGGTGTCGACGAGCACGGGCCCGCGGTCGGTGTCGACGACGTGGACGAGGGTGTGGCCGAGCGGGTTGTCCGGGATGGGCACCCGCAGGGACCAGACGCCGCCGCCGTGGTCCGTCACCGTCTCGGTCCCCTGCGCCATGAGCGTCCTCATCTCTGCGTGCCGGTACGGCCGTTGACCACTATAACGAGAACTGATGAACCGTCAGATAGTGGCGGGCGGCACCGTCCTGACATCACCGAGAGTGACGCATCGTTGGTCCGAATGTCTGATTTCATGCGTAAGTGCTCACGTGGTGTGACATGCATGTCGTGCCCCAGCGTCCACACTCCACGGAGATGCCATGCGTCGCGCTTTCGCCACGGCCCTCATGACGGCGGCGGTCACCGTTGCCGGCATGACGACGGCCGTTGCCGACAGTCCTCACTTCATCGGTGACGTCACCTGCACCAAGTCCCTCACCAGCGGCCTCACCTGCAGCGGCAAGGCGGCCGGTCTGGGTACCGGCAAGATCGGTGCCTTCCTCACCGCGGAGTTGGTCGACGCCGAGTACGTGTGCGTCAACAAGGGTGGCAACATCGCGCCCGGCCAGGGCACCGAACACCAGAACGTGCAGGGTCCGACCGAGACGATCACGCCCCACAACGGGCAGATCACCTTCAGTGCGACGCTCCCGGTGCCCCAGAAGCCGTCCGCGAAGGACGTGTGCCCCAACGGCAACTGGACGGTGCACCTGCTGCACCTGACGTACACGGGTGTCGTCCTGCACATCCAGAAGGGCGGCGAGGACGTCCTGGTCAAGGATCTCGGCGTCATCGACCCGTGATCCTGCCGTGCCTGGCCGTGCCGGCAGGGCTCACCCCCCCGGGGCGGGCGAGCGGGCGCCGAGGGGGGGGT
>NZ_JBSGBF010000148.1:0-12875 GCF_053601115.1 Streptomyces sp. NPDC004788 | reverse complement strand
CTGGCGGCCCGGGCCGGAGACCGCCCCGGGCCGACGGTTCACGCCCTGCTCGGGGCGACCCGGGCGGCAGCCGGCGGTGCGGCGTGCGAGCAGGCCGTGGCCCCCCGCAGCGCCCGGCTCCACCCCGGGCGCACACGCCTCCGTCAGATCATCAGCAGCAGCCGCGTGTTCGCCACGAGCTTGCGGTTCACGCTGGTGCTCTGCACGAAGATGGTGAAGTCGTCGTTGTGGTCGGGCTTGACGCGGACCTCGACGTCCGGGAGGCCGAGCAGGGCCCGGGCCTCGGGGCCCGTGTATATGCGGTCCGTCTTCTTCTCAAGCACCGCGATCTGCTTCCGCGCCTGGATCTTCTCGGACTTGCTCAGCTGGTAGTACGCGCCACCGGTCCGGTACGTGTGTCCGCTCTCGACGACCCAGTCGCGGATGCCGGCGTCACGGGTGACCGGGATCAGCTGATACTCCGACGGCTTCGCCGGGGTGAGGCCCGCCGCCTTGATGGTGTCCTTGTTGACCGTCTCCGCGCCCATGGAGAACACGGCTCGCGTTCCCCGGATGCCCTTCGTGCGCCCCACCATGAACTTCTCGGTGGCCTCCTGGATGACCTGGCCGGCCTCCTCCAGTCCCTGCGTGCTCGTCGCGTCCCAGATGGCGATGTTGTCCTTCGGGAACCCGCACTGGACGGCTTCGCGCTTGCCCATCTGGTCCGGCACCAGCACGGCCAGCGTCCAGTTGTCCTCCTGCGTCTCGATCATCTGCGCCACGGCGGCCACCAGTTCACGCGGATTCCTGGCCGGGGCGTCGGCGCAGCGGTGACTGGCGTTCTCCTGTCCGTCGGTGAGGACGAACGTCAGGAAGCTGTGGTCGCCGTAGAGTTGGGCGGTCTGGGCCAGCTCCTGCTGCGACTTCAGCGCGGCGGCGAGCAGAGCCGTCATCCCGCCGACCCGGTACAGCTGCTTCAGCGACGGCATCCGCAGCACGTCCTTGTCGTAGATGACGCACTCCACCTTGTCGGCGAAGACGTACACCGTGACGCGGGTCTCCTGGTCCAGCTCCCTGGACCGGCGGGCAAGGTACGCGATCTGCTGGTCGGCGACCTCGACGACCTTGTTCCTCAGGTGCGACATGGACGAACTGGCGTCCAGCACAAGCGCGACGTGGTTGATGTAGTTCTGATTCCCGGACACGGGCAGCTCCCCCTCGTTTCCGACTGGATGCTCCTACCGTCTCACCCACCACTGACAATCGATCGTGGAGCTGTTGCGCCGGACGCTAGAAGCCCGGCGCGTCGGCGCCGTTCAGGTACCAGAGGGCCGCTGTGTACCAGAGCAGTGCGATCGCCAGGACGAGGGCGCCGCCGGCCACGGGCAGCGCCCAGCCCGGCAGCCGGCGGTGCCGGACGACGATCACCTTGGCGACGAAGGCTCCGTAGAGGAAGCAGCCGCTCAGCGAATGGAGGGCGGTGCGGGCGTCGGTCAGTTGCACGCCGTAGGCGACCAGGCAGTGGCGGGCGATCGGCAGGGAGAGCAGGAACGCGGCGAGGCCGACGAGCCGGTGGGTCAGTCCGACGGGTCGGGGCGCCGGGCCCAGGCCGGGCAGCCGGCCGTACAGCCAGAGGGCGAGCAGCAGCTGGATCGACGCGAGGCCGAGGAGGGCGGTGCCGAGCTCGGACTTCACCTGCTGGGCGTCGTCGAAGCGCGCGCCGAACAGGCTGGTGCCGTACGCGGGAGTGTGCGCGCGTCCGTACCAGTACACGCCGACCGCCGCCGCGACCGGCAGCAGGGCCCAGAGCACGCCCCGTACCACCCGCCCGCGACGCGTCCCTTCGGGCATCGCGTGCTCGTCGCCCGTCATCGGATCAGTCACCCTCGACCTTGTCGCCGCCCGGGCTGACCACGTACCACTTGGCGCCGAAGTCGTCGGACTCCTCGCCGTCGGCTTCGCTTGGGACGTGTCGCCCTCGAAGTCGGTGCGCCTGGTGGTGGACAGCTCGGCCTGGTCGGCGCCGTGGGCGGCAGTGGCCGCGCCCGTGGTGAGCGCGGGCGGCCAGGCCGCGGCGCGGGCGTCGCAGCAAGTGGAGATGGTCGAGGTGTCCTTCTCGAAGCGGCGCTGACGCATGGGGCTCTCCGGCGGATCGAGTGTTTCTTCCCGCACCACTACGGCCGGTGGTCTCCGGCGCTGCCACGGCGGCGCGCCGCGCGGTCAGCGCGACGAGCGACGCCGATGGGCCGACCGGATGAGGACGGAGGCACCGGCGGAATCAGCGCCGCGACGCGCGGGTGGCGAACAGGAGCACCACGGCGAGCACCTGGACAGCGACGACCACGGCGACCAGTACGGGGATCGAGTAGCCGTACAGACCGCCGATCAGCGCGCCGCCGGCCAGGCTCGCGGCGCCGACCACGCCGGCGAACAGCCCGTACGCGGTCGCCCGCCGGCCGCTGGGCACCAGGTCCGCGACCGTGGCGCGCAGGGTGGACTCCTGGATGCCCATGGCCGCGCCCCACACCAGCGAACCCGCGACCGCGATGCCCAGCGTGTCGGTGAACGCCAGCAGCGCCACGCCCGCCGTGAGCACCGGCAGGGCGATCAGCACGCGGGGGCCGTGGCGGTCGTACAGCCAGCCCGTGGCCAGCGCCGCCACGGCGTCCACGACCATCGCCGCCGCGTACAGCACCGGCACCCACGTCGCGGCGAGCAGGTGCCGCTGGACCAGGTGGAAGGAGAGGACGCCGAAGGTGGCGAGCCCGGTCGTGGTGGCGGCCGTGAACGCGGCGTACGACCAGAACGCCCTCGGCAGTCGCGCGTCCCCCGCCCCGCGATCCGGCGCCGAGCCGGCCGAGCCGGCCGAGCCGGCCGCGGAGGCCGCCTCGCGCTCGTACGCCTCGCGCTCGTACGCCTCGGGATCCGGCACCCGGGCCCGCAGCCAGAACAGGACGCCCAGCACCGCGACGCCGGGCAGGGCGAGCACGCCGAGCGCGGGCCCGTAGTCGCCGCCGGTCAGTGCCAGCACACCGGCCACGAGCAGGGGCCCGACCAGCGCGCCGACCTGGTCCATCGCCTCGTGCACGGCGAAGCCGCGCCCCCGTCCCGTGGCCGCCGTGGCGTGGGACAGCAGGGTGTCCTTCGCCGGTGAGCGGACCGCCTTGCCGACCCGCTCGGCGATCACCAGGGCGCAGGCCACCCACAGCGTCCCGACCACGCCAAGGAGTGGCACCGAGGCGACCGTCAGGGCGTAGCCGGCGATGGCCAGGCCCCAGAAGCGGCGGGTGCGGTCCGCCAGCGGACCGGAGACCAGCCGGAGCCCGAGCGCCGCCGCCTCTCCGGCGCCCGTGACCACACCGACGACCAGCGCGGTCGCGCCCAGCGACGCGAGCAGCGGCCCGGTGACCGAGCGAGCCCCCTCGTACACGAAATCGGCGAGCAGACTGACCGTGCCGAACCACAGCACGAACCGCCACGGCACCATCCCCACCGGCCCCGAACCCGCCGGCCGCTTCTCTCCCGGACGCTTCCCTGCCACAGTCTCTCCCTCGCCGCGCCCGGGCCGCCGCGGAACGTACGGCCCCCGGCGAACGATGGCGATGGTATCGGCGAAGCCGCCGAAGACGGGGACGGCGAGAACCGTCAGCGCACCGCCCTCCGGTACGCCGCGAGGATCGCGGCGCCGGTCCGCACGACGGACACGCGCTCCAGATCCGCGCGCGGGCCGTCATCAGCCGAGAGCCGCTGCCCGGGGGCCCGGCCCGCCGCAGCGCGCTGTTGACGCCGTCCCGGCCGCTGCGCCCCCCCGACGCCGACACGACCGGTTCGTGGCTGGCGGGTGGCCCCGGCCGCCGACCACACTGGGCGCATGGAAACCATGGTGCGGGTCGACGGCGGCGAGGTCTGGGCGGAGGACACGGGAGGGGACGGGCTGCCGATGGTCCTGGTCCATCCGGGGGTCGGTGACTCCACCATCTGGGACCCGGTGCTCGCCTCGCTCACCGGGCGGCAGCGGCTGATCCGCTACGACGCGCGGGGATACGGCCGGTCCCCGGCGCCCGTCACGTCGTACACCGCCGCTGGCGACCTCGCCGCCGTCCTCGACCACTTCGGCCTGGACCGTGCGGTGCTCGTCGGCTCCAGCATGGGCGGCGCCGCCTCGCTGAGCCTCACGCTCGACGCGCCGGAGCGGGTGGCGGGGCTCGCGCTGTTCGTGCCCGGCGTGAGCGGATACGACCTCGACGAGGAGGAGTTCTACAAGGAGCTCGCACGTCTCGCCGAGGCCGGCGACACGCAGGGCATCGTCCGGCTCGGCCTCGGCCTGTGGGGCCGCGCGGCGGGCGGCACCCCCGAGTCCGACCCCGTCGCGGCGGCGTACCTCAGGGCCGTGCTGCCCGCCTGGTTCGCCAACGTGGGCCGTCAGCGCACCGATCCGCCCGCCTTCGACCGGCTCGGCGAGATCGCGGTGCCGACGGTGCTCGCGCTCGGCGAGCTGGACCGCCCGCAACTCGTCCGCTGCAACGAGGAGATGGCCGCGCGCATCCCCGGCTGCCGACTTGCCCGCCTCGCCGCCTCGGACCACTACCCGACGCTGCGCGAGCCGGAGGCCGTCGCCCGTCTGGTGGAGGAGCTGTACGCGCAGGCGCACTGAAGCGCGGCGCGGGGCGGGCGTACGGGGCGCTCGTACGGGGCGGGCGGGCCGCGCACCTGCGACCTGCCCGCCCCGGTCCCGTACAGGTGCTCCGGGCTTCAGGAGCGGCTACTTCTGCCAGCCCACGGTCTCCGGCAAGGGGGTGCCGAAGATGGTGGCGCCGACGTTGGCCAGGCCGTTCTTGACGCCGTAGATGGACGGGCCGCTGAACAGGGGCAGGTAGCCGTACTGCGCCAGTGCCTTGCGTTCGACGGCGTTGGCCCGGGCGATCTGCTGGTCGGGGTCGGCGATCGCGGAGGCGGCGTGGATCTCCTTGTCGAGTTCGGGCGAGCCGATGCTCACGATGTTGGAGGCGCTGTCGGTGCAGTAGAACTCGCACAGGTAGCGGGCGCCGAACGGGTCCGAGGACCGGTTGCCGACGAGGAAGATGTCGAAGCTGCGGTCGGCGAGGATCTTGGCGAAGTCGGCGTCGGTGGAGTTCTTGAGGGCGACCTCGATGCCGACCGGCTTGAGCATCTGCACGAGGGCGCCGGCGGTGGCCTTCTCCAGCGGGTCGTCACCGCGCAGGGTGTAGGAGACGGTGAGCTTCCTGCCGTCCTTCTCGCGGATGCCGTCGCTGCCGGGCTTCCAGCCGGCGGCGTCCAGGATCCTCCTGGCCTCCTCCGGGTCGTGCTTGACCACGGCGCCGACGTTGTCGGAGTAGCCCTTCTGGAAGCTGAAGAGCAGCAGGGAGCCGGGCAGGGGCTCGCTGTAGCCGCCCAGGCCCTGGAACTGGATCCTGGCGATCTGGGTCCGGTCGATGCTCTCCAGGAGCGCCTTGCGGACCTGGACGTCCTGCAGGTTGGGCGACTTGGCGTTGACGTAGAAGGAGTACGCGAACGGGCTGCCGCCCTGCCGTATCTCGGTGCCCTGCACGCCGCTGAGCCGCTTCAGGCCCTCGGCGTCGCCGGCGGAGGTGTAGTCGATCTGGCCGTTCTTGAAGGCGTTGGCCGCGGCGGCCGACTCCAGGTTGACGTAGACCCGCTTGTCGAGCTTGCCCTTCTTGCCCCACCACTTGGGGTTGCGTACGAAGGTGAGGTCGCCGCCCTTGGCGTCGAACGTCCCGACGGTGTACGGGCCGGCGCCCCACTCGGGGTGGACCTTCTTGACGTAGGCGTCGTTGTAGTGGGCGACGGTGGCGGCCTTGGGGTGCAGGAGCGTGGTGAAGAGGCTCGACCACCAGGGGGCGGCGCCCTTGAACTCGATCACGGCCTGCTTGTCGTCCGTGCCGCGGGTGACGGAGGTGATGTGGCTGTAGCCCTCGGTGTCGGCCGCGTTGTACTTCTTGTCCGTGCCGTTGTTGGCCTGCCAGGTGGCCTTGACGGCCGTCCAGTCGATCGGCGTGCCGTCGTTGTAGGTGGCCTTGGGGTTGAGGGTGAGGACCACCCGCTGGTTGCCGCCTGTGACGCCGACCTTCACGTCGCTGAGGTAGTCCGGGTTGTACTGCGCCTCGCCCGTGGGGGAGTAGGTGATGACGTCCGGGTTGTACCAGAACCAGACCCGCTTGGCGGTGAGCGTCGCGTTGGCGTTGAACGGGTTGCCCTGGTCGTCGATGGTGCCCGCGGTGGTGTAGGTGCCGCCGTCCTTGACGTTGTCGTAGGGTTGCGGGTTGTAGTCGACCTTCGCCGAGGCCGCGCTGGGGGTCGCGCCCTTGCCGGAGGCGGAGCCGGCGCCGGTGCCGCCGGAGCCGGAGGGGCTGCAGGCCGAGACGGCGAGAGTGAGGGCCGCGGTGAGGGCGGCCGCGGGGACGGCGATTCTCGATCGCATGACGGAGTGGATCCTCATTCCTTGAGCTGGTTCGCGACACCAGGGGTGCGGTGTCGACGTGGGGTCTGCGAGAAGGGCCCGCGGTCAGCGGGCGTGGCAGGCGTGGCGGTGGCCGGAGCCGGGCGTCGCCGGGCCGAGGACGGGCCGTTCGGTGCGGCATCGGTCCCGCAGCCGGTCGTCGAGCAGCCGGTACAGCGGGCAGCGGTCGACGAAGACGCAGCCCTGCGGGAGGTTCGACGCGCTCGGCTGCTCGCCCTCCAGCACGATCCGCCGGCGGGAGCGCTCGCGCTCCGGGTCGGGCACCGGGATCGCCGAGAGCAGGGCCTCGGTGTACGGGTGCCGAGGGGCGTCGAAGAGGGCTTCGGTGCTGCCGGTCTCGACGATGTGCCCGAGGTACATGACCGCGATGCGGTCGGCGAAGTGCCGCATCACGGCCAGGTCGTGCGCGACGACCAGATACGCCAGGCCCAGCTCGCGCTTGAGCCGGGCGAGCAGGTTGACGACACCCGCCTGCACGGACACGTCCAGGGCCGAGACCGGTTCGTCCAGGACCACGATCCGCGGCCGGGTCGCCAGGGCGCGGGCGATGCCGACGCGCTGGCGCTGCCCGCCGGACAGGGCCGCCGGGAAGCGGTCCGCCACCGGCGCGTCCAGGCCGACCAGGCCGAGGAGTTCGGCCACCCGGGCCCGGATCGCCGCCCGGTCGGCGCCGACCGCCTGAAGCGGCTCGGCGAGCAGCTGGAAGACCGTGAGCCGCGGATCGAGGGAGCCCATCGGATCCTGCATGACGATCTGCAGCGCGCCGCGGAGCTCCCGCAGTCGGTCGGCCGAACCGGGGGCGGCGACATCCGTGCCCACGACCTCGATCCGGCCGCTCTCCGGTGGCCTGAGCCGCAGGATCTCCAGCAGAGTGGTGGTCTTGCCGCTGCCGGACTCGCCCACCAGACCCAGGGTTTCGCCGGCCCGCAGTTCGAATCCGACATCGCTGACCGCGCGGAGCGTGCCGACGCGCCGTTTGAGGAACGCGCCCTTGGTGACGGGGAAGGTCTTGCTCAGCCCCGACACCCGCAGCACCACGTCCCCCGGGAGGCCGGTGCCGTCCCCGCCGCTGGTGCCGTCCGCGCCGCCGGCGTCGTCCACTCCGCTCGCGCCGTCCGCCGGTGCCGCGGCGGGGGCCGGGGCCGGTGCCGATGCGGGGGCCGGTGCCGCGGCGGGGGCCGGAGCCGGAGCCAACGCAGAGGCCGGGGCCGGGACCGGTGCCGGGAAGAGCGCGTCCGCCTTCAGCCGGCCGTCCGCGATCTCTTCGGCGCGCAGGCAGGCGACCTGCCCGTGCCCGGCGACGGGCGCCGCGGCGGGTTCCTCCGTGCGGCAGCGGTCGAGCGCGACGGGGCACCGGTCCGCGAAGGGGCACCCGGCCGGAAGTCCCACCAGCGACGGGGGTTCGCCCGCGATCGGCACCAGCGGACGGTCCTTCGGTGCGTCCGGGCGGGGCACCGCGCCGAGCAGGCCGATCGTGTAAGGCATGGTGGGCCGCCGGAACAGCTCGGCGGCGCCCGCACGTTCCACGATCCGCCCGGCGTACATCACGGCGACGTCGTCCGCGTACCCGGCGACCACGCCGAGGTCGTGGGTGATCAGCACGACTCCGGCACCGGTCTCGGCCTGCGCGGTCCGCAGCACGTCCAGGATCTGGGCCTGCACGGTCACGTCGAGCGCGGTGGTTGGCTCGTCGGCCACGATGACCGACGGTGCGTTCGCCATGGCCAGCGCGATGACGACGCGCTGGCGCATCCCGCCGGAGAACTCGTGCGGGAACGAGCGTGCCCTGCGGTGCGGTTCCGGGATGCCGACCAGGTCGAGCAGCTCGACCGCGCGCCTCCACGCGGCCTGCTTCGTCAGGTCCTGGTGCACGCGCAGCGCGTCGGACAGCAGCCGTCCGACCGAGAAGATCGGGGTCAGCGCGGACAGCGGGTCCTGGAAGACCATGCCGATGTCCTTGCCGCGCACGCTCGACAGCTGCCTGTCGTTCAGACCGACCAGGTCGCGGCCGCCGAGCAGGACCTCGCCCGACACCCGGGCGGTCGGCGGCAGCAGCCCCATGACGCCCATCGCGGTGGCGGACTTGCCCGACCCGGACTCGCCGACGATGCCCAGCGTCCGGCCCGGCAGCACGTCGAAGCTCACCCCGCGCACCGCCGCGACGGGGCCCGCCTCGGACGGGAAGGAGATCCGCAGGTCCCGCACCGAGAGCACCGGTGTCGACGCGGTGCCGGCGGACGGCGACTCGGGGGCCGGGGCCAGGGTGAACGTCATCGTGCGCCTCCCGAGGCCGCCGAGATCGAAGTGGGGTCGAGGGCGTCGCGCAGCCCGTCGCCGACGAGCGTCATCGACACGGTGAGCAGGACGAGCAGCCCGGCCGGGAACGCGAACAGCCACGGGGCGCTGGTGATGGTGCCGGAGCCGTCGGCGAGCATGGTGCCCAGCGACACGTCGGGGGTCTGCACGCCGAAACCGAGGAACGACAGCGCCGTCTCGCTGAGCACGGTGGCGACGACGCCGAGGGTCAGGTTGACCACCAGCAGGGAACCCAGGTTGGGGATGATGTGCCGCGCCACGATCCGCCACGGCCGCACCCCCATGAACTCGGCGGCCAGCACGTAGTCGCGTTCGCGCAGCGACGTGGACAGCGACCAGACGACCCGGGCGGTCGTCATCCAGCCGAAGACGGTGAGCACGAGGATCAGCACCCGCCAGTCGCCCGCGAGCCGGTGCGAGACCAGGGCGAGGATCAGGAACGACGGAACCACCAGCAGGAAGTGGATGACCGCCAGGGTCAGCTTCTCCACCCTCCCGCCGAAGTACGCGGCGCCCGCGCCGATCACCGCGGCCAGCACGGTCGTCAGCGCCGACACGCCGACCGCGATCACCAGCGAACGCTGCAGCCCGTGCACCGCCTCGGCGTAGACGTCGTTGCCGCCCTGGTTGGTGCCGAAGGGGTGGGCCGCGCTCGGCGGCTGGGTGAGTGCGGTGAAGTCGGCGTCGGTGTGGGCGAAGTCGGTGAACCGACCGCCGAAGACGCTGAACAGCACGAGGAGAACGAAGAGCCCCACGCCGAGCAGCGCGCCGCGGTTGCGGGCGAACCGCCGCACATACAGCCGGCCGCTGCCCAGGAGCGGAGCCGGCGTCACGGTTGTGGCCATGTCAGCTCACCCGCACCCGAGGGTCGAGGACGACGACGGCGATGTCCGCGAGGATCGCGCCGAGCGCGGTCATGGCCGCGCCGAACGCCGCCACCGCGACGGTGCCGTGCACGTCGTTCTTGGCGATGGTCTGGATGAAGTACTGGCCCATGCCGTTCCAGCCGAAGACCGTCTCGGTGATGACCGCGCCGGTGAAGATGGCGGGGATGCCGAACGCCACCGAGGTCGCGGTCGGGATCAGCGAGGCGCGCAGCGCGTGGCGGCGGATCGCCTGGGCGCGGGTCAGCCCGGTGGCCCGCGCGGTGCGCACGAAGTCCGAGCCGATGGCGTCCAGAAGCAGCGTGCGCTGGGTCAGGTGATAGCCGACGTATCCCAGCAGGGTCAGGCTGAGCGTCGGCAGGACGAGGTGCTGCACCCGGTCGACGACCGTCGGCAGCAGCCCCTCGACGGTCGGGGACTTCTCTCCCGCGACGTACAGGAAGCGAAGTCCGAGGCTCTGGTTGAGCCATATCCCGACGAGGACGACGGCCAACGCGGCGACGGCGGTGGGGATGTTGAAGAGGAACACCGACACCAGCTGCGTGATCCGGTCCCACCAGCCGTACTGCCGCGACGCGCCGGACACACTGAGCGCGACACCGGCGAGGACGGACAGGAGGGTGGCGGCGGTGACCAGTTGGCCGCTGACGAGCACGCGGAAACCGATCTCCGAGTCGACCGACGCTCCCACGGGCGACCTGCCCCAGTCGAAGTGGAGGACCACCTCGCTGAACCAGTGCCACCACCGGTCCACCAGCGGCACCCGCGGGTCCAGGTTGTACGGCGCGAGGGCCTGGTCGATCTCCGCCTCGGTGCGCACCGGGCGCGTGTCCTTGTAGTTGGACCTCGGGTCGAGGAACCAGGCGGCCAGGACGTACGTGACGTTGGTGGCGATCACGATCATGGCCAGCCAGCCCGCCGCCTTGCGCGTCACATGGCGGAGCATGAACCCGCCCTCCCGTGCGCCGGTGCGGTGGCGGCCGCACGGAGAGGGGGGTCGGTGGGGGCCGGGTGAGGGGCCGGCGGGGGTGTGCCGGTTCTGAGCATGATCGCGGTGGCTTTCTGAGGATCTGAGGGACTCCTCCGGATCGGAGGAGAAAGAGGCCTGATGGCGAGTCATTCTGTGGCCGTGATCCACTCCGCCGGAAGCATTCGGAGGCGCCAGCCATGTGATTGCAAGACGCGCGTCACAAAGCCCGCGTACGTGACTCGGTTGCCGTGCCCTCATCGGCGTTTCGCGCGTACCTCTTCTGGCACTCTGTCCCCATATGGGGGTATGTCGTGTGGGAACAGAGCTAAGGGGTGTACGTGAAAGCGGAGAGCCGGAGCCGGACACTGAGGGCCGCCACGGGAGTCTCGGCCGCGCTGCTGCTGTTGCTGACCGGGTGTGACGTACACGTGCCCGGCGTCTACCGGCCGGCCCGCCCGGCCACCGGTGGTCCGTTCACCTTCTACGTGAGCCCCGACGGTGACGACGACAACGACGGCCTGTCGCCGGCGAAGGCCTGGCGGACCCTCGACCACGCCGACAGCGCGCGGTTCCAGCCGGGCGACCGCCTCCGGCTCCAGGGCGGCGAACGGTTCGCCGGCAGCATCACCCTGGACGAGGAGGAGGCGGGCAGCGCGACGGAGCCGGTCGTGATCGAGTCGTACGGCGCCGGTCGCGCGACGATCGCCCCACGCGGGACCTCCGGCATCACCGTGCACAACACCGCCGGTGTCGAAGTCAGGAACATCGCTCTCGTCGGCGACCGCAAGGCGCGGCGCGAAGGGGTCGGCGTCGCGCTGCGCAACACCCTTCCGGGCACCCGCCGGCTCAGCCACGTCAGGATCACGAACGTGGAGGCGAGCGGCTTCCAGAACGGCATCAGCGTCGGCGCCGAGGAGGAGGCGGTCGCCGGCTTCGGCGACGTGCGGATCAGCGACGTCTCCGTGCACGACAACCTCGAGACCGGACTCGTGGTCTACGGCCCCGCGTTCCGGGCCGGGCACCCCGCGTACGCGCACTCCGGACTCCGGATCGAAGGTGTCAAGGCGTACGCCAACACCGGCGACCCGGAGAGCGACCAGCGCAACACCGGGAGCGGCATCTCGCTCGGCAGCGTGGTGGACGCGAAGGTGATGCGCTCGGTGGCGCACGACAACGGCGCGAGGTCGTCGGCCGACGCCGAGGAGGGCCCCGAGGGCATCTGGGTGTACGACTCCTCCCGGGTGGTCCTGGAGCGCAACACCTCGTACCACAACCGCACCGGCTCACACGTCGACGGCGGCGGCCTCGGCCTCGACAACAACGTGTCCGACTCCGTCATGCAGTACAACCTCGCCTACGGCAACGACGGCCCGGGCCTCCTCGTCTACTCGGGTCAGCCGACCGGCGCGCACAAGAACAACGTCGTCCGTTTCAACATGAGTTGGGACGACGCGCGGAAGCTCCCCGAGTACGGCGGCATCGTCGCCTACGGCACCCGGATGAAGAACCTCGACATCCACCACAACACGGTCGTGATGCGGACCACGGGCCTCGCCTCCGCGGAAGTGGCGGGTGCCCGGCCCCCGGCGCTGCGGCTGCGCGACGGCATGACCGGCGTGCGCGTCGCCAACAACATCTTCGCCACCGACGGCGGCCCCCTGATCGAGGCGCAGTCGGCGTACGGCCAGAGCACCCTCCGGCTGCAGGGCAACGACTACTACAGCACGGGTCATTGGGCCCTGGAATGGGGCCTGAGCCGGTACGCGACCCTGGACGACTGGCGTACGGCGTCCGGCCAGGAGACGCTCGACGGCAGTCCGACCGGCCTCGACCACGACCCGTGCCTGAGCGGCCTCACCGCGCCCGTCACGGACGGCGCCGGCCCCGAGAACCTCGAACCCCGCTGCGAGGGCGCGGTGCCCCGCGGCCTGGATCCGCGGAGCCTGGGCATCGACCCCGGTCCCGTCGACTACTTCGGCAACCCGCTGCCGTCGCCGCCGGCGGTCGGAGCCGTCCAGCCCGCCGCCGGCTGAGCCGGGGCCAGGGCCCGGAGGGGACTCGGAGACCGGCCGGCGGATCACGCCCGCGGCCGCGATCCGCCGTACAGGCCCTGGACGCCGCGGCCTGCCCGACCCCGATCCGCCGGACTGGCCCTGGACGCCGCGGCCTGCCCGACCCCGATCTGCCGGACTGGCCCTGGACGAACCGAACCGGCCGGGCGCGGTCC
>NZ_JBSGBF010000147.1:0-13638 GCF_053601115.1 Streptomyces sp. NPDC004788 | reverse complement strand
AGTTCCTGCGCGTGGACGACGAGCTCGAACTGCCCGTCTTCCGCGCCGGATCGGATTCCGTCATTCGGGTGCAGTGTCGGGAAAACGGTTGTCGCCGGGGTTTCCGCCGGGCGCGCCCCTCGTTACCGATGTCAGGAACGGACGTACGGGGGATGCTCAACTCCCCTGTGCGACAAGCGACTTGCTCACACAAGGAAGGACTCTCTTCATGAAGCCCACCAAGGTTGCCGCGGCCGTCGCCGGTTCTCTGCTCGCCATGGGCGTCGCCGCGCCCGCGATGGCCGCGGAGTCGGCGCTGCCCACCAGCCTGGACGGTGGCCTCGGCTCGCTGACCAGCGGCGGCCTGAAGACGGACGCGCTCAGCAGCACCACGGACGGCTCCCCGGTCAAGACCGTCACCGACGCCGCGACCCAGCTGAACCAGACCGGCAAGGGCAGCGGCGGCGCCGCCTCGCTGCTCGGCGGTCTCCCGCTGGGCGCCGGCCCGCTCGGCTGACCCCGGCCCCGCACGGGAACACCGTCAACCACGGCCCCCACCGGTCACCGGTGGGGGCCGTCCATTGCTGCACTCAGGCGAATGCCGTCACGAAACGGCCCGGCAACTCGTTTGCAGGACATGAATCTGCGATCTCACGCCGGTCTGGGACTCCTCGCCGCCGCCATCGCCTCGGCGGCCCTGGCCTCCCCGGCCGTCGCCGACGCGCCCGTGGTCGTCCCGCTGCAGGGTCTCGACCCGGTGCTCCCGGGCGACGCCCCCACCATCGCCACGGGCGTCCCCACTCCCATCCCCGGCGCACCCACCGGCTTCCACCAGGGCTCGGGCGGCCTGCCGGACCTCACCCTGCCCCGCATCCCGCTGGACAGCGCGCTGTCGGAGACCGACATCGCGGCGCCGCTGCCCGAGCTCCTCAAGGGCAGCGAGCCGGGCACGGCCGAGCTGCTCAGCCCGCGCTCGGACATGAAGGCCGTCACCCCCGGCGCCGTCGTCGGCAACCCGCTCGGCACCCCGGCGGGCGACGGGCTCGGCGGGCTGCCGGAGCTCGGTCTGCCCGAGGCCGGTGTGCTCACGCCGGCGCTCGGCGGCGCGCTCGACCCCCAGTTGGGTGTGCACCCGGACGCGCGCTGACGCTCCGGGTGGACGCTCCTTTGTGCGAGCTGCGGCCCGGCGGGTGAAGACACGATTCTTCCCGCCACCCGAGGGAGCGCCGCTCGTTGCAAGGAAAGGCTTGTCGCATGGCCGCGGCCCGCGGCTTCCGGTGCGTTCCGTCGTAGCCGACGGCGGGCGTACGGATGTTCCGCGGGCCATCTTCGGAACCGCTGATTCCGTCGATTCCGCTGATTCCGCCGGTTTCTCGGGTCCTCTCTCCGGTTCCGTTCTCCGGTCCTCTTCTCCGGTTCTTAGGTTCTTCGTTCCATTCGGCGCAATGGCCGTGACCCCACGGTCGTTCCGCCGTTGAACGACACACGTGACCGTGGTTCTCGCGGTCGCTTTCCACGTTCAAGGAGTTCTTGATGTCTCGCATCGCGAAGGCTGCCGCTGTTCTCGCCGGCACCGGTGCCGTTGCCATGGCCGGTGCCGGCCTCGCCGCCGCCGACGCCGGCGCCGAGGCGGTCGCCGCCCACTCTCCCGGCGTCGCCTCCGGCAACGTCGTGCAGGTCCCGGTCCACGTGCCGATCAACCTCTGCGGCAACACCGTCAACCTCGTCGGCCTGATCAACCCGGCCTTCGGCAACCAGTGCGCGAACGTCGACGGCCACGACCACGGTGGCGAGGGCGGCTACGGCGGCTGACCTCCGCCCCGTCCCGCACCACTCGTAGGACGCCGTGTCCCCCCGGCCCGTCTGGGCCGGGGGGACACGGCGTCTTCGGCGCTCCGGCGCCTCAGGCGTACCGGTAGACCGCGCTGTGGTCGAGCAGCTCCGCCGGTGTCACGTTCCACGGGCCGAGCGGCTCGTGCAGCGCGGCGACCTTGCGGTACTGCGGATCGCCCAGCGGCGGCGGGTCCTTCGGCAGATAGCCGGCTCCCGGGTTGCGGGTCTGCCAGCGCGACCACAGCAGGTCGATGTAGGCGTGGTGCAGCCAGAACACCGGGTCGTTGACCGAACCGCCGCCCAGCATCAGCCCGCCGATCCAGCGGTGCACCCGGTTGTGCAGCCGGAAGCGGTCGTTGCCGGTGCCGGACGCCCAGCCCTCCAGGCGGTTGCGGAAGCCGAAGCCGCTGGTGGAGTTCCAGGGCGCCGAGTCGTACGTGTGCTCCCGCATCGCCTGGTCGACGTCCGCCGCCGTCGGCAGCGTGATCGGGTCGCGCGGACGGCCGAAGTCCCGGCTCAGGAAGCGCTGTTCGGTCATCCCGTAGCGCACGGTCCACTTCCCGCCCGCGTACGCGAACGGGCCCGTCGTCACCTGGAAGTCGCCGCGCCGGCCGTTGCCGCCCATGAAGTCCTCGCTCCACAGCGAGGCCGCCGGCGTGTTGTCCCGGGTCCAGTCCCAGTACGGCACGGTCACCGTCGGGTCGATCCGGCGCAGCGCCCGCTCGAACTCCAGCAGGAACTTGCGGTGCCAGGGCAGGAAGCTCGGGCACATGTGCGCGACCCGCCGCTTCCCCTCGCCGTCGGCGACGTAGTAGTCGATGTGGGTGCGCACGAAGTCGTCGTACTTCCCGGACCGCTTGAGCTCCAGGACGGCGGAGACGAAGCGTTTGCGCTCGGCGCTCGTCAGATCGCGCTGGTTCTTACGCGTGTACGGCACGCGGGCTCCCTCCGGGGCGGGCGCCCTCGGCACCGCTGTCGGCGTGGCCGCCGTGCCAGGCGGCGTACCGGCTCAGCGGGGCCGGGCCGAGATCGGCCACGGCCGCGCGGGTGGCCGCCAGCGGCGTCGGACAGGACTCGTAGTGGTCGATCGGGGTGACCCAGCCGCCGTCGGCGCAGCGCATCAGATGCAGCGGCCGGCCGTCGACGAGGACCAGCGGCTCTCCGGACGGTCCCGCGAAGCCCTGGATGCGGCGGCCCGCGTACATCTCGTCGAAGGCGTACGGGTCCTCGGCGTCGTTCGGGTCGGTCCGGTCCTGCCGGTCCGGTATGGCGGTGATGCGGGTCAACGCGCCGCCGGTGAAGGCGGCGACGGCCAGTGCGAAAAGCGAACGCACGGCCACCCGGCGCGGGACGATCATGATTGATCTCCTGGGGTCGAAAAAGGTGCCCTATGGGCACAACGATGAAAACCCCGGTTCGTTGCGGCGGAAATGACAGTCGACGGATTCTCGGCCGAATGAGTGAATTCGGCTCCGGTTGCCGGGCGTTCGTCCCCTAGCATCCGGATTCATGACCACATCCAACGTCGAGTCCAAGGCGCACAGCGCCCATTCGATCGGGACGCTCACCGCCGTCTCGTGGACCATGGGGCCCACCGACGACCTGCCCGCCATCCCCCGTCTGATGGTGTATTCGCTCGGGGACGGCCTGCACGGTCCGGAGGCCGGCGCGCAGGAGCTGCGGACGGTCCTGGAGGGCATGGGCGCGACGATCGGCGCCGAGGTCGCGTTCGCCGGGGAGGAGCGCGAGCTCGGCGTGCACCTGCTGGTCGAGGCCGAGCGGGCGGTGCTGAACCTGCCGTTCATGCAGGCGCAGTGCCCGGTGACGCCGGAGTGGCAGGAGGCGGCGTACGAGAGGGGCAACGCCATCCTGACGATCCCGCTCCTGCCGTGGCCGGAGGCGGCGCCGGGGACGCCGGTCACGGAGGAGCGCCTCAAGGCCTTCGTCACCGACGACAACGTGGTGCGGAGCTCGGCCCACATCACGGTGCCGGTGAGCCGGATCCAGGGCTGAGCGGACAGGGGGCGGCGCGATGACGACGCTGAACGTACGCGGCGGGGTCGGGGTCCCGGGGCCGCGGCAGCAGGACGAGGCCCAGGAGCAGGACGGGCAGGCAGGCGGCGCGGGGACCGGCGCGAGCCGGGCCTTCGCCTGGATGCTGATCGTGACCGGCGCGGCGGGCGTGCTCGCCGGCTGGGTGATCACGATCGACAAGTTCAAGCTCCTGGAGGACCCGAACTTCACGCCGGGGTGCAGCCTCAACCCGGTGGTCTCCTGCGGCAACATCATGAAGAGCGAGCAGGCGGGCGTGTTCGGCTTCCCGAACCCGATGCTGGGCCTCGTCGCGTACGCCGTCGTCGTCGCCGTCGGCGCCGGGATCCTGGCCGGCGCCCGCTACCGGGGCTGGTTCTGGCTCGGACTCAACGCGGGCATGCTGTTCGGTGTCGGCTTCTGCACCTGGCTGATGCAGCAGTCGCTGTACGAGATCAACGCGCTGTGCCTGTGGTGCTGTCTGGCCTGGTGCGCGACGATCACCATGTTCTGGTACACCACCGCGCACAACGTGCGCCATGGGCTGCTGCCCGCGCCGGCCGCGGTGAAGGACTTCCTCGCGGACTTCACCTTCGCGCTGCCGGTGCTGCACATCGGGATCATCGGGATGCTGATCCTGACCCGCTGGTGGGAGTTCTGGACCAGCTGACGTGCGCCCCCTCCGCTCCTGGACGACATGGCCGCGAGTGGCACTGACCGTGCTGCTCGCGGCCGTTCTCGTGCTGCTGGTGTCGTACGGGCGGCTCGCGCCGGACGGCCGGGACCCGCTGGCGGAGCCCGTACCGCAGCCGGAGCGGGAGCGGGCGCCGGTGCCGGCCGGCTTCTTCACCGGCTCGGACGAGGCGGGGGTGCGGCGGATCGCCGAGGTGGAGAAGTGGCTGGGCGGGGCGGCGCTGACGGTCGGGCACACCTATCTGCCGGGCGACCGCTGGTCCAACATCGAGGGGCATCCGGCGCTGTTCGGGCCGTGGGCGCGCTGGAAGGAGCGGCGGCCGGGGCGGCTCTTCGTGCTCAACGTGCCGCTGATGGACCGCAACGAGGAGGGCGTCGGCGACGCGGAGGCGCGGGCCGGGCTGCGGCGCGGGGCGGCCGGGGCGTTCGACGGGCACTTCCGCACGCTCGGCGAGCGGCTCGTGGCGCACCGGCTCGCGGACGCGGTCCTGGTGCTCGGCTGGGAGATGAACGGCACCACGTACACGCACCGCTGCGGCCCGGACCCGGCGGCGTGGAAGGCTTACTGGCGGCGGGTGGTGACGGTGCTGCGGCAGGTGCCGGGGCAGCGCTTCCGCTTCGACTTCGCGCCGAGCCGCGGGCTCGACGCCCTGCCGTGGACGCGCTGCTGGCCCGGCGACGACGTGGTCGACATCGTCGGCATGGACGCCTACGACCAGCCGGCCGGGCTCTCCTTCGAGGAGCAGGTGGCGGAGCCGTACGGGCTCGCCTTCCACGCGCGGTTCGCGGCGGCGCACGGCAAGCCGGTGTCGTTCCCGGAGTGGGGGCTGTTCCGCAACGGGGACGATCCGGCGTACGTACGGGGGATGCTGGACTGGTTCGCGCGGCAGCGGCCCGTCTACCAGACCTTCACCGACTACTGCCCGCACGGGGTGTGGGGCTGCGCGGACAACCCGAGGTCGGGTGAGGTGGTCAGGGGCGCGCTCGGCCGGGCCGGTGGCCCGGGGAGCGCAGGGTCAGGCCGCCCTTGAGGGTGTCGACGGTGCGATCGAGGAGCGTCACGAGCTCGTCGCCGCGGCCGTGTTCGGCCCAGTGCACGGTGGCCTCGCGCAGCGCGCCGAGGACGGCGGCGGTGAAGACCCGTACCTCCAGGTCGTCGGGGTCGCGGCCGGTGCGCTCGGCGACGGCGCTGGAGAGCAGCCGGCCGGTCTCGGCGGTGGTCTCGGTGAAGCGGGCGCGGACGGCCGGGACCTCCACCAGGAAGCGGGCGCGCAGCAGGGTGTCCGCCGGGTCCTCGGCGAGGGCGGCGGTGACGGCGTCGAGGATCACCGTGCGCAGCGAGTCGAGGGGTTCCTCGTCGGCGGGGCGGGCGCGCAGCCGGTCGACGAGGAGGGCGTCCTGGTCGTCGCTGAGGAGGATGTCCTCCTTGACCGGGAAGTAGCGGACGACGGTGGACGGGGAGACCTCGGCCGCTGCGGCGATCTGCTCGATGGTCGTGGCGTCGTACCCCTGCGCGGCCACCAGCCGGTAGGCGGCCTTCCGGATCGCGGCGCGGGTCTTCAGCTTCTTGCGCTCGCGCAGGGAAGGGCGGTCGGAGGTGGCCATGGCTTTCATTGTGACTGGTCGGACGCGCTACGCGTGCTGGTAGGCCACCAGCGAGATGCCGACGTAGTGGACGATGAAGGCGGCGAGGGTGAAGGAGTGGAAGACCTCGTGGAAGCCGAACCAGCGCGGTGACGGGTTGGGGCGCTTCATGCCGTAGATCACCCCGCCCGCGCTGTAGAGGACGCCGCCGACGATCACCAGGACGAGGACGGCGATGCCGCCCGCCCGCATGAAGTCCGGCAGGAAGAAGACGGCGGCCCAGCCCATCGCGATGTAGCAGGGCGTGTACAGCCAGCGAGGGGCGCCGACCCAGAAGACCCGGAAGGCGATGCCGGCCGCGGCCGCCACCCAGACCGCCCACATGAGCGGCCGGCCGGTGGAATCGGGGAGGAGGAGCAGTGTCAGCGGGGTGTAGGTGCCCGCGATGATGAGGAAGATGTTGGCGTGGTCGAGCCGCCGCAGCACCGCCTCGCCGCGCGGCCCCCAGTTGCCGCGGTGGTACAGGGCGCTGATGCCGAAGAGCAGACAGGCCGTGAGCACGTAGACGCCGCAGGCGATCCGGGCCCGCGGCGAGTCGGAGAGGGCCACCAGGACGAGCCCCGCGACGATCACCGCGGGGAACATTCCGGCGTGCAGCCAGCCTCGGAGTCTCGGCTTGAGCGGGAGCGGCAGCGCCGGGCGCTGCTCCGTGGTGATGAGGTCCGGCGAGGCTGCAGTCATGGTTCGGCATCGTACCGACGCCCCCGTAAGCCATGGATATGAGTGGCGATGCTCACGTGTGCGGCCCTCTGGACATATGGGCGGTAGCATCGGATGATCAAATGAGTGCGGTCGGCACCGGATGAGCGCCTACGACGCATCCGGGTCGCAGCCCCCAAGGGGCATACATCTTAAAAACCCCTCTTCAAGGAGCAATCGTGGCGCGCGACAACGCGGCTCCCTCCACCGTCCCCACCCAGCACCAGGAGCTCGTCTCCTGGGTCAACGAGATCGCCGAGATCACCCAGCCCGACGCCGTCGTCTGGTGCGACGGGTCCGAGGCGGAGTACGAGCGTCTCTGCGAGGAGCTCGTCGCCAAGGGGACCTTCAAGAAGCTCGACCCGGTCAAGCGCCCGAACTCGTACTACGCCGCCTCCGACCCGACCGACGTCGCACGCGTCGAGGACCGGACCTTCATCTGCTCCGAGAAGGAGGAGGACGCGGGCCCGACCAACCACTGGAAGGCCCCGGCGGAGATGAAGGAGATCTTCGCGGGCGAGAAGGGCATCTTCCGCGGCTCCATGAAGGGCCGCACCATGTACGTCGTGCCCTTCTGCATGGGCCCGGTCGGCTCCGAGCTCTCCGCCATCGGCGTCGAGATCACCGACTCCGCGTACGTCGCCGTCTCCATGCGCACCATGACCCGCATGGGACAGGCCGTCCTCGACGAGCTCGGCACCGACGGCTTCTTCGTCAAGGCCGTCCACACCCTCGGCGCCCCGCTCGCGGAGGGCGAGGAGGACGTGCCGTGGCCGTGCAACAGCACCAAGTACATCTCGCACTTCCCCGAGACCCGCGAGATCTGGTCCTACGGCTCCGGCTACGGCGGCAACGCCCTGCTCGGCAAGAAGTGCTACGCGCTGCGCATCGCGTCCGTCATGGCGCGTGACGAGGGCTGGCTCGCCGAGCACATGCTCATCCTCAAGCTGACGCCGCCGCAGGGCGAGGCCAAGTACGTGGCCGCCGCCTTCCCGTCGGCCTGTGGCAAGACCAACCTCGCCATGCTGGAGCCCACGATCTCCGGCTGGACGGTCGAGACCATCGGCGACGACATCGCCTGGATGCGCTTCGGCGAGGACGGCCGCCTCTACGCGATCAACCCCGAGGCCGGCTTCTTCGGCGTCGCGCCCGGCACCGGCGAGCACACCAACGCCAACGCCATGAAGACGATGTGGGGCAACTCCGTCTTCACGAACGTCGCGCTCACCGACGACGGCGACGTGTGGTGGGAGGGCATGACCGAGGAGCTGCCCAAGCACCTCACCGACTGGAAGGGCAACGACTGGACGCCGGAGTCCGAGACCCCGGCCGCCCACCCCAACGCCCGCTTCACCGTGCCCGCCGGCCAGTGCCCGATCATCGCGCCCGAGTGGGAGGACCCGAAGGGCGTGCCGATCTCGGCGATCCTCTTCGGCGGCCGCCGCGCCTCCGCCGTCCCGCTGGTCACCGAGTCCTTCGACTGGAACCACGGCGTCTTCCTCGGCGCCAACGTGGCCTCCGAGAAGACCGCCGCCGCCGAGGGCAAGGTCGGCGAGCTGCGCCGCGACCCCTTCGCCATGCTGCCGTTCTGCGGCTACAACATGGGCGACTACATGGCGCACTGGATCAAGATCGGTCAGAGCGCGGACGCCGCGAAGCTGCCGAAGATCTACTACGTCAACTGGTTCCGCAAGAACGACGCCGGCAAGTTCGTCTGGCCCGGCTTCGGCGAGAACAGCCGCGTCCTGAAGTGGATCGTCGAGCGCCTCGACGGCAAGGCCGAGGGTGTCGAGACCCCCATCGGCATCCTGCCGACGAAGGACGCCCTGGACACCGACGGCCTGGAGCTGGCCGACGAGGACCTGGACTTCCTGCTCACCGTCGACAAGGACGTCTGGCGCGAGGAGGCCGCCCTGGTCCCCGCGCACCTGGAGACCTTCGGCACCCACACGCCGAAGGAACTGTGGGACGAGTACAACGCGCTGGTCGAGCGCCTGGGCTGATCCCGTAGAGACTCGTGGCGGGTTGCCCCGATTTCCGCCCTGACCAGCTGGGGTCACGACGGCCCGTCACGACGCATCCGGCCCCCGGAGCCCCCTCACGGCTCCGGGGGCCGGCGCATGTCCTCCACCGGTCCTCCGCTCCTACCGGCCCCTGTCCTCCAGATAGCGGGTGTGGATCTGCTGCCGGCGGGCCTCCGCGTCCTGGAGCGCCGAGGCGATCTCGGCCGCCTCCGTGTGCAGCGCGGTCAACTGGCGCTCCAGGTGCCGCTCCGGAGGCTCGGCCCCCGGTACCACCCGGGTCCACCACCGGCTCCGTACGAACGCGTCGACCGCCTCCGGGACGTCCTGGCGCACCGCCCGGGCGAGGACCCGGACCTGCTCCGGGTCGCTCACCCAGCCCGGTTCGAGCAGCGCCCCGATGAGGGTGTCCAGTTCGGTCAGCCGGCCGTGCGCGGCGGGCGGCAGTTCCACCTCGGCGAGATAGCCGCGCAGCGTCTCCAGGTCCGCGCGCAGCGCCTCGACCTGCTCGGCCGGCTCGGGGAAGGCCGGCGCCGGCGGGCGCTCGGGAGGGGCGATCAGCGCCCCCGCCCCGTAGAGGCCCGCGACCACCACCGGCCACAGCGAGCCGGCGGCGCCGGTGGTCAGGGTGAGCGCCACCCCGGCGAGACCGCAGGCGCAGCCCGTGAGGTTCTTGCGGGACTCGACGTATCGGAGCACTGGATTACTGGTACCCACGGATCTCCTCGAAGGCCCCGTCGAGCGAGCCCGTCGTCGCGTCGAACAGCTTCCCGCCGGTGAGCTGCGCGATGTGGTCGAGCGCCGCCCTGTCGGAGTCGCCGAACAGGATCGGGAAGACCGGGATGCGCCGCTGGGCCGGGGTGAGCGCCTTCGCGTGGAAGGCGTCGAAGGCGGACGCCGGGTCGCCGTCGGTGTTCGCACCGTCCGTCATCAGCACGATCGACGTGAACGTGTCGTCCGCGCGCGCGTCGTCGAGCCGCGCGTACGCCTGCTCCAGGCTGGAGTAGATCGCCGTGCCGCCGGAGGCGCTGAGCCGCGACGCGTCGCCGCGGATCGCGTCGAGCGCGGCCTTCGGCGCGCCCGGGTCGACGGTGTGGGTGGTGACCTCGCCGGTCTTCACCGCACTGCCGAACGGCATCAGCGTCACCTCCTCGCGGTCCCGGAAGTCGCCCGTGAGCTCGGCCAGGGCCGTCTTCAGCCGGTCGAGCCGCTCGCCCTCCATCGAGCCGGAGGTGTCGAGGACGTAGACCGTGCGGGAGGGGCGGCGCAGCGTGTTGTCGTACGAGTCGAGCAACCCGTCCGCGACGGACCGGCTGCCCGGGAAGGGCAGTTCGCGCCGCGGGTCGGTGGCGAGCCCGGCCGCCGGGGCCACGCCCGGCACGACCGGGCGGCGGAACGTGCGCTCGGTGATGAGGCGTTGGGCCGCGGGCGTGCGCAGGTGGGCCGCGAGCCGGCGGACCGCGTCCTTCGCCTCCGGGCGGGCGGCGGTCAGCGAGGTCAGCGGATAGTCCGCCGTGACCACGCCGTCGGCCGGGCGGATCACGGTCAGGCCGCCGGGGATCGACTTCAGCACCGACTCGTAGTTGACGACCGCGTCGACGTCGGTGCGCCGGGCGTAGGCGGTGGCGAGCCAGCCGGAGGAGCCGGAGGTCAGCTTCTGCCCGGCGAAGAACTCCTTCAGCTTCGGCGTGGCCGCCTTCACGTCCTTGTCGGTGAGCGCGGACTGCGCGCCCGACAGGCCCGAGGCGACCGAGACGAGCGCGGAGAAGCCGGAGTTGGAGCGCAGCGGGTCCGTCATGCCGTAGCTGAGCTTCTTCGCCGCGACGGCCTGGTGGATCTGCGCCCAGGTGACCTTCTCCGGGTCCCAGCCGAGCCGGGTCACGGCCGCGGGCCGGATGCCGAGGGCCACCGGCGAGGTCATGACCGGCGTCTCTGCGGTGATCCGACGGGCGGACTCCGGGTTCAGCCGCAGATAGTCGTTGGACGACAGCCACACGGCGTCGAACTGCTTGTCGGCCTCACCGGACGCGATCCGCCTGGCGGCGTCGAGGGTGCCGGCGTAGGTGGGGCGGACGGTGACGCCGGTGGCCTTGCGGGCCTCCTCCAGGACGGGCGCCATGTCGGCGAGCTCGGAGGAGGCGAGGACGCGGAGGGTGCCGGGGCGGTACTCGCCGGAGTCGGCGGCGCCCTTGCCGTTGCTGTCGCTGTCGCCTTCGCCGGAGCAGGCGGTCACCGCGAGGGTGAGAGCCAGCGCGAGGGCGGCCAGGGTGCTCGTACGGGATCTCGTACGGGTTCTCATCCGCGGCCCCCTTCGAGGATGCCGGGCGCGCCGGAGCCGGAACCGCTCTCCCTCGCCTGCGTGCGCTCCAAGTGGGAGCTCGCGGTGCGCAGTTCGGCGGAGAGCGCGTCCACGGTCTGCGCCATCGACTCGGTCGCGCGGACCTTGTACGTGTCGATCGCGTCGAGCGTCGAGTAGATCTGCTGGAAGGCGGTGCGCACGGTCTCCAGGCCCACCGCGGGCTCCGCCGCGAGCCGCTGGATGTCGCCGGTCTGGCCGGCGAGCGCGGCCGCGTTGCCCTGGATGAGCTGCTCGGTCGCCCCCTGCAGCGCCTTGACCTGCTCGACGACCTTCTTCTGGTGGTCGAGCGCGGAGGCCAGCATCACGGCGATCCGCAGTGCGGTCACCGTCGTCGTGGCGGCCCGGTCGACGCCCTTGATCAGCTCGTCGTTGTTGCGCCGGACCACGTCCATCGCCAGATAGCCCTGCGCGCACACCGCGAGCTGGGTCAGCAGGTCCTGGTGCTTCTGGCGCACCGGGAAGAGCACGTCCGCGCGCAGCGCGTCCGCCTGGACCGGGTCCGCGGTGCCGGCGAGCCGCTGCTCGACCGCCGCGTCGAGGGCCTCGGTGAGCACCGCGTACTCCTGGAGCCGGCCCATGGTCTCCCACAGCCGGGCCCGCTCGGTCTGCAACGCCGCGTTGTCGCGCCGCAGTTCGTCCTGGCCGCCCTTCAGGGCGTCGAGGATGCGGTTGATCGTGTCCTGCGAGGAGGCGTACCTGGCGATGTGATCGCGCAGCCGGTTCCCGCCCGGCAGCTTCGACAGCAGGCTCCGCACGCCCTTGGCGGGCGTGTCGCGCGGGTCGAGGTCCTCGATGGTGCGCCGCAGTTCGACCAGCGAGCCGCCGACCCGGGTCGTCGCGTCGCCGCCGGCCGAGCCGAGGGAGCGGACGGTGCGGTCCAGCATCCGGTTGGACTGCTGGGCGGCGGTGCGCATCTCGCCGGAGCCGAGCGCCGCGATCTCGCCGATGCGGCCGGTGAACTCCGGCGAGCGGGCGTCGAGTCCGGCGAGCGAGCCCACGTACTCGGCGGCCCGCCGCTCCATCTCCGTACGTGCCGCGTCGTCGATCGGCACGAGCGTGGCGGCCTGCTCGGCGCGGACCGGCGCGACCGGTTCCGGCGGGGTGAGGACGAGAGGTGTCTCGGTGGGCGGCTGGAGCGAAGGCGTCGTCATGCGGTGTCCCCCTGGTCGCGGGCCCGCAGCGCCATCCGGTGCAGCACCTGGGAGGTGGGCACGGGCGCCTGGCGGACTCCGGTGAGCGTCTGGTTGAGGTAGCCGGTGTGGCCGGCGGTGGCGGCGGTGAACTCGGCCGCCGCGCCCTGCGGCCGGAAGCCGTGCCGGACCGCGAGCTTGCGCAACTCCGGGTCGGTGGAGAGGAGTTCGCCGAGGGTGCGGCCCGCCTCGGTGAGCGGGACGAGGGTGTGGTCGCTGTTGACGGTGGTGTCCGGGTAGAGGACCACCAGGTCGCCCATCGGCTGCTTCGCCAGGAGCTGCGACGCGACCTGCGACTCGTACACCAGGACCAGCGGGTTACCGACGCCGCTGACGAAGTCCCGGAAGGGCGCGTCCGAGCTGGACTGCTGGGCGCCCTGCACCTGGATCAGCTTGCGCAGCAGCGGCGCCGTGCGGTCGACGGCGGCCTTGTCCCCGGCGACCCGGCCGCCGTCGGCGACATAGCTCGCGGCGGCGAGGTAGAGCGCGCCGGAGTTGGAGGCGACGGGGTCGGTGGAGGTGATGAAGAGCGTGCCCGTCAGCTCGGCGTGCCCGGCGGAGCCCCTGAGCTGCTGCCAGGTGCGGTCGGCGCGGGCGGCGGCCAGATAGGCGTCCATCCGCAGGGTGCCGGTGTGGCCGCCGGGGCCGAGCGTGGCGAGCCCGTTGTCCGCGAGGACCTTGGCGGCGGCGCTGTGCGCGACGACCACGAGCGGCGAGTAGAACGGCCGCAGCGGGGCGGTCGTCACCTTCTCCTTCGCCTTGATCTCGTCGGCGGGCGCCTTGGCGGACGGGAACGCGAAGTCGTAGCCCTTGAGGGGCAGTTGCTCCATGTCCCAGGACCCGGAGGTCTCCGTCCGCACGGTGAGGCCCCTGGCTGCCAGGGCCTTCACGACCTCGGGATCGGCGAAGAACTCGGCCTTCTCCGACCCGATGACTCCTCGCACAGTCTTCGTTGCCGTGCCGCTGTCGTCCTTGTCGCCGCCCACCACGAGGGCGGCGGCCACGCCGCCGAGGAGCAGGACGGCGAGGACGATTCCCAGAATGCGTCTCACGCGGGCAGCGTGCTCGCGGAAACCCACATTCCAGGGGGAGTTGGGTGTACGGGGAGTGAAGCCGCGATCCCGGAAACGAACCGGACGGGGCGCGTCCGGACGCCCTCGGAACCACGTGGGTGGCGCCCGGTCCGCGC
>NZ_JBSGBF010000146.1:0-13698 GCF_053601115.1 Streptomyces sp. NPDC004788 | reverse complement strand
GGCACCCACGGTGTGGGTGCCGCCCTCTCGCGTACGTACGGCTGAGCGCCAGGGCTTAGCTGAAGCTGTCGCCGCAGGCGCAGGAACCCGTGGCGTTCGGGTTGTCGATCGTGAAGCCCTGCTTCTCGATGGTGTCGACGAAGTCGACCTGGGCGCCGCCGAGGTACGGGGCGCTCATGCGGTCGGTGACGACCTTGACGCCGTCGAAGTCCTTGACCACGTCGCCGTCGAGCGAGCGCTCGTCGAAGAACAGCTGGTAGCGCAGGCCGGAGCAGCCACCGGGCTGAACGGCGACGCGCAGGGCCAGGTCGTCACGGCCTTCCTGGTCGAGCAGGGCCTTGACCTTGGCCGCGGCGGCGTCGGTCAGGATGATGCCGTCGGTGACGGTGCTGGTCTCGTCCGATACGGACATCTACATCTCTCCCGGGTTGTACGGAGACTGCTTGCCGACGTTGCAACCGGCGACGCCGCGGATTCATTCCGGGGCGGGCGGGCCGGGGCGCGTCTTTTACCTCTTTTCATGCTCGCACACCGTGTCCAGAGACGCGGAAGGCGAATTCGTCACATCGACACTATGGACATCGTCAAAGTGACGTGAACCGGTTATGATAGATAGCGTCATTTAGACGAAAAGGCTTTACGAGGCTCACCTCAGATGCAGAAAGGGTGCGTGACGTGACCACCGCCCAGCCCCTGGACGTCCAGCCGACGCCGCTCGCCCTCCTCCTGCTCGGCCGGGAGGCCGACCCGAAGAGCGAGCGCGGCGTGGAGTGCCCGGGCGACCTTCCGTCGCCCTCCGACCCCGACCTGGTGGAGCGCGCCCGCGCGGCCAAGGAGAAGCTCGGGGACAAGGTCTTCGTCCTCGGGCACCACTACCAGCGTGACGAGGTCATCCAGTTCGCCGACGTCACCGGCGACTCGTTCAAGCTCGCCCGTGACGCCGCCGCCAGGCCGGAGGCCGAGTACATCGTCTTCTGCGGCGTGCACTTCATGGCCGAGTCGGCGGACATCCTGACCGGCGACGACCAGAAGGTCGTGCTGCCGGACCTGGCCGCGGGCTGCTCGATGGCCGACATGGCCACCGCCGAGCAGGTCGCCGAGTGCTGGGACGTGCTGACCGAGGCCGGCGTCGCCGAGCAGGTCGTGCCCGTCTCGTACATGAACTCCTCGGCCGACATCAAGGCGTTCACCGGCAAGCACGGCGGCACCATCTGCACCTCTTCGAACGCGAAGAAGGCCCTGGACTGGGCCTTCGAGCAGGGCGAGAAGGTGCTCTTCCTGCCGGACCAGCACCTGGGCCGCAACACCGCCGTCCGCGACATGGGCATGTCCCTGGACGACTGCGTGGTCTACAACCCGCACAAGCCGAACGGCGGGCTCACCGTCGAGGAGCTGCGCGCCGCCAAGATGATCCTGTGGCGCGGCCACTGCTCGGTGCACGGCCGGTTCAGCCTGGACTCGGTCAACGACGTGCGCGAGCGCATCCCGGGCGTGAACGTGCTCGTCCACCCGGAGTGCAAGCACGAGGTCGTCGCCGCAGCCGACTACGTGGGCTCGACGGAGTACATCATCAAGGCCCTGGAGGCGGCCCCGGCCGGCTCGAAGTGGGCGATCGGCACCGAGCTGAACCTGGTCCGCCGTCTGGCGAACCGCTTCGCCCCCGAGGGCAAGGAGATCGTCTTCCTCGACAAGACGGTCTGCTTCTGCTCGACCATGAACCGGATCGACCTGCCGCACCTGGTGTGGACCCTGGAGTCGCTGGCCGAGGGCAACCTGGTCAACCAGATCCAGGTCGACAAGGAGACCGAGTCCTTCGCCAAGCTCGCCCTTGAGCGGATGCTGGCTCTGCCGTAACGATTCCTCGTACGGACACACGGAAGGGGCGCCCCGCATCGTGCGGGGCGCCCCTTCGTCATGCCGTACGGATCAGACGCCCAGGGCGTCCAGCACCGTGTCCGCCCCGTCGGCCAGGTCAGCGGCGGCCTTTCCCGCCTTCTTCAGCCTCCGCCGCTCCTTGCGGAGCTCCACCATCGCGTAGAGCGTCGGCACCAGCAGCAGGGTCAGCAGCGTCGAGGTGATCAGACCGCCGATCACCACCACGGCCAGCGGCTGCGCGATGAAGCCGCCCTCGCCGGTGACGCCGAGCGCCATCGGGAGCAGGGCGAAGATCGTCGCCAGGGCCGTCATGAGGATCGGGCGGAGCCGGTGCCGGCCGCCTTCGATCACGGCTTCGATGACGCCGAGGCCCTGGGCCCGGTACTGGTTGATCAGGTCGATCAGGACGATCGCGTTGGTGACCACGATGCCGATGAGCATCAGCATGCCGATCATCGCCGGGACGCCCATCGCCGTGCCGGTCGCGACGAGCAGGCCGATGGCGCCGGTGGCCGCGAACGGGATGGAGACCAGCAGGATCAGCGGCTGGATCAGCGAGCGGAAGGTCGCGACCAGGAGCATGAAGACGATCGCGACGGCCGCGAGCATCGCCAGGGCCATCTTGCCGTTGGCCTCGGACTGATCCTGGGAGACGCCGCCGATGGAGGCGGTGGCGCCCTCGGGAAGGTCGAGCGCCTTGATCTTCGACTGGAGCTCGGCGCTGACCGCACCGGTGTTGTCCGAGGTCGACTTGGCCGTGATGGTGGCCGCGCGGGCGCCGTCGATCCGGGTCATGGAGACCGGGCCGGGCACCAGGTCGACGTGCGCGATGTCGCCGAGCTTCACCGGGCCGAGCGGCAGCGCCTTCAGCTCGGCCAGGGTGGTGGCCGGGTGGGCGGAGGTGATCAGGACGTCGCGCTGGGCGTCGTCGAGGACCGCCTTGGCGGCCGGGGTGCCGTGCACCGCCTGGGCCACGACCATGCCGAGGGTGGTGTCGTCGAAGCCGGCGTCGGCCGCCTTCTCGTTGGCGCGGACCGAGATCCGCGGCACCGACTGGGACAGGTCGCTCTGCACGTCGGTGACGTTCTTCAGCTTGGCGACGGCGTCCTTGACCTGCTCGGACGCCTTCTTCAGGGTCGCCGGGTCGGCGGCCTTGACGACCACGCTGAGGTCCTGGTTCCCGAAGCCGGCACCGGCGGCGACGGTCGTGTCGCCGATGCCGTCGAGCTTGCCGAGCGCCTCGTGCAGGGCGTCGCGGGTCTTCTCGTACGAGGCGGAGTCCTCCAGGGTCACCTGGTACGACGCCTGGTTGGAGCCGGTGCCGCCGCCGAAGGCCGCCATGAAGCCGGAGGAGCCGACGGTGACCTGGTAGTCCTTGACGCCCTCGGTGTCGGCGAGGACCTTCTCGACCTTCTTCGCGGCCTCGTCGGAGGCGGCGAGGCTGGTGCCCGGGGCCAGCTTCTGCTTGAGCGTCAGGACCTTCTGCTCGCCCTGGTCGAAGAAGTTGGTCTTCAGGAGCGGGGCCATGCCGAAGGTGCCGAAGAGGACCACGAGGGCGATGACGACGCTGGTGAAGCGGCGCCGGGTGGCGAAGCGCAGCACCGGCACGTACGCGCGCTGCAGCCGGCTCCTGGTCTCCTTCTCCTCGGCCAGCCGGCGGGCCTCGTCCGGGTCCGCGGAGGTGCCCTTGGGGGCGCGCAGGAACCAGTACGAGAGGACCGGGACGACCGTCAGGGAGACGAGCAGCGAGGCGAGCAGCGCCGCCGTGACGGTGAGGCTGAAGGAGCCGAACAGCTCGCCGATCATGCCGCCGACCAGGCCGATCGGCAGGAAGACGGCGACGGTGGTGAGGGTGGAGGAGGTGACCGCGCCGGCGACCTCCTTGACCGCGGTGACGATCGCGGCCTGCCGCTCCTCGCCGTAGCCGAGGTGCCGCTTGATGTTCTCCAGGACCACGATCGAGTCGTCGACGACCCGGCCGATGGCGATGGTGAGCGCGCCGAGCGTCAGCACGTTCAGCGACAGGTCACGGGTCCACAGCACGATCAGGGCGAGGACGACCGAGAGCGGGATGGAGACCGCGGTGACCAGGGTCGAGCGCAGCGAGGCCAGGAAGACCAGGATGACGAGGACGGCCATGACGAGGCCGAGCGCGCCCTCGGTGGTGAGGCCGGAGATCGACTTGGCGACGGCCGGGCCCTGGTCGGAGACGACGGTGAGCTCGGCGCCCGCGCCCAGGTCCTTGCGCAGCTCGGGCAGCTTGTCCTTGACGGCGTCGGAGATGGCGACGGCGCTGCCGTCCTTGTCCATGGTGGCCATGACGGAGAGGCTGGGCTTGCCGTTGGTGCGGGTCAGGGAGACCGCGGTGGCCTCCTCCTGCTTCACGGTGGCGACGTCGCCGAGGCGGACCGCCCGGCCCTTCTCGGGCTTGATCCGCAGGTCCTGGATCTGCTGGAGCGAGGTGTAGCCGCCGCCGACCTGGACGGTGCGGCTCTTGCCGTCCTCCGAGAAGGCGCCGGCGGGCATGGTGCCGCCGCCGCCCCGGATCGCCTCGGTGAGCTTCATCGGGCTGAGGCCGGCCGCGGCGAGCTTGCGGTCGTCCGGGGTGACGGAGACCTGGAGGTCGCGGACGCCGTTGACGTTGACGTGGGCGACGCCGTCGATGTCCTCCAGGGCGGGGACGACGGTCCTGTCCAGCTGGTCGGCGAGGGCCTGCTGGTCCTTGTCGGAGCTGACGGCGAGCACGACCGTCGGGATGTCGTCGGTGGAGCCGGCCACCACCTGCGGGTCGACCGTGTCGGGCAGCTGGGCACGGGCCCGGTTGACGGCCTGCTGGACGTCGGCGACGAGCTGCTTGGTCCCCTCGTCCCCGTAGTCGAAGCTGGCCATGATGACGGCGTTGCCCTCGGAGGCGGTGGACGTGATGCCCTTGATGCCGTCGACGGCCTTGAGGTTGTTCTCCAGCGGCTCGACGACCTGCTTCTCGACCACGTCCGGGGACGCGCCCTGGTAGGGGGCGAGGATCGAGACCATCGGCAGCTCGATGGACGGGAACAGCTGCTGCTTCAGCTGCGGGATCGCTATCGCTCCGAAGAGGAGCGCGACGAGGGACATCAGCCCGATCAGGGCCCGTTGCGCGAGGCTGAATCTGGACAGCCAGGACATGGGGACTCGTTTCTGTGGCGTACGCGGCAGGCGGGCGCCCGGGCCGGAACGAAGCAGCCCCAGGTGTGCCCGCCTATACCTTCGGCCATGGACACGGCACCTTCCTCGGCCCCCGGGCCCAATTCCGCACGGCGCGCATACCGCGTCTGGAGTACGCCGGAGCCGCCCCTCACTCCACCCTTGGACGTACCAGCCCGGACTCGTACGCGGTGACCACCAGTTGGGCGCGGTCGCGGGCGCCCAGCTTGGCCATGGTCCGGTTGACATGCGTCTTGACGGTGAGCGGGCTGACGTCGAGCCGCCCGCCGATCTCGTCGTTGGAGAGCCCGCCCGCGACGAGGACGAGCACCTCCCGCTCGCGGGCGGTCAGCGCGGAGAGCCGCTCCGCGTAGCCGGGAGCCGACTCGCGGTCCGGGTCGGCGCCGCCGCCCTGCGCGAGGAAGCTGGCGATCAGGCCCTTGGTGGCGGCCGGGGAGAGCAGCGCCTCGCCGGCGTGCGCGATCCGGATGGCGCCGAGCAGCTCCTCCGGCTCGGCGCCCTTGCCGAGGAAGCCGGAGGCACCGGCGCGCAGCGACTGCACGACGTACTCGTCGACCTCGAAGGTGGTCAGCATGACGATCCGTACGGCGGCGAGCTCCGGGTCCGCGGTGATCAGCCGGGTCGCGGCGAGGCCGTCCGTACCGGGCATGCGGATGTCCATCAGGACGACGTCGGGCCGCTCGGCGCGGGCCCGGTCCACCGCCTCGGCGCCGTCGGCGGCCTCGGCGACGACCTCCATGTCGGGCTCGGAGTTCACCAGGACCTTGAAGGCGCTGCGCAGCAGGGCCTGGTCGTCGGCGAGCAGCACCCGGATGGGGCGCGCCTCTTCGCTCTCCGTGGGTTCCGTCATGCGTCGTCCTCCCCCGTGCGGCCGGTCACCGGCAGTATCGCCTGCACCCGGAAGCCGCCCCCGTAGCGGGGTGCGGCGGTGAGCGTGCCGCCGAGCGCGGTGACCCGCTCGCGCATCCCGACCAGGCCGTGGCCGCCGCCGTCCGCGGGCGCCTGCCCGGGGAGCACGGAGTGCGGGGCGCCGTCGTCGAGGACGGTGATCTCGACCGTACGGCCGACCCGGAGCACGCTCACCTCGGCGCGGGCTTCGGCGCCGGCGTGCTTGCGGACGTTGGTCAGCGCCTCCTGGATGATCCGGTACGCGGCGAGGTCGACGGCCGCGGGCAGCGCGGCGCCGCCGTCGGTGCGGGTCAGCTCAACCGGCAGGCCCGCGTTGCGGAAGGTGGCCAGCAGGTCGTCGAGGACGGCGAGGCCCGACACCGGCTCGGTCGGCGCCTCCGGGTCGCCGGACTGGCGGAGCAGCCCGACGGTGGCGCGCAGCTCGTCGAGGGCCGAGCGGGAGGCGGCGCGCACGTGCGCGAGGGCCTCCTTGGCCTGGTCGGGCCGCTTGTCCATGACATGGGCGGCGACGCCCGCCTGCACGTTGACCAGGGCGATGTGGTGGGCGACGACGTCGTGCAGGTCGCGGGCGATCCGCAGCCGCTCCTCCGCGACCCGCCGCCGCGCCTCCTCCTCGCGGGTGCGCTCGGCGCGCTCGGCCCGCTCCCGGATGGCGTCCACGAAGGCCCGGCGGCTGCGCACGGCGTCGCCGGCGGCCGCGGCCATGCCGGTCCAGGCGAAGACGCCGACGTTCTCCTGCGCGTACCAGGGAGTGCCCCCGAAGAACATGGCGGCGCCGGTCAGCAGGGCCATGGTGGCGAGACCGAGCCGCCAGGTGGTGGGCCGGTCGGTGCGCGAGGCGACGGTGTAGAGCGCGATGACGGCGCCCATGGCGACGGGGGCCGGGCGGGCGTCGCCGACCAGCTCGACGAGGGCGAACGCGGAGGTGGCGGCGAGCACCCCGATGGGGTGGCGGCGGCGCAGCACGAGCGCGGAGGCGCCGCACAGCATGAGGACGATCCCACCGGGGGTGGGCACCCGGTCGCCGAAGGTGGGGCCGTCGGGGCTGCCGTGCGGGTCGGTGAAGGAGGCGAGCACCATGGCGACGAACACGAGCACGGCGAGGCCGGCGTCGAAGGCGAGGGGGTGGGCCCGCAGGCGGTAGCGGGTCCGGGCGAGCAGGGTGCCGTTGGTCGTCACGACAGAAGACGGTACGGGGTCGGGGAAGGTCCGGGGACGACGCTGCCCCGTCCCTTCGTGACGGAAGGGACGGGGCGGCGGCTGGTGTGCGGGGCTCGGCCCGGGCGGCCGGTCAGCCGGTCAGCCGGTCAGCCGGTCAGCCGGGGATGAGGCCGTCGTCGGAGAGCATGTCGCGGACCTCGGCAAGGGTCGCGTCGGGAGCCGGAAGGATCAGCTCCGAGGGTTCCAGAGCATCGTCCGGCAGCGGCTCGCCGAGCTCCCGGACCTTGTCGAGCAGGGCCGCGAGCGTCCGGCGGAAGCTGGGCTCGTCGCCGCCCTCCATCTCCTCCAGGAGTTCGTCGTCGAGCCTGTTGAGCTCGGCGAAGTGACTGTCGGCCAGCCTGACCTGGCCCTCCCCCATGATCCGTACGATCATGACGTGCCGTCCTCCTGCTGCGAAGGGGTGCGCCTACTTCTCGTAGCGCGGGTGGGACTGCTGCTGCGACTGGTTCTGGCCGGTGCCGGAGCCGCCCTCGATCGCCTGCTGCTGCGCCGACGGCCCGCCGGCCAGCTCGGCCTTCATCCGCTGGAGCTCCAGCTCCACGTCCGAACCGCCGGAGATCCGGTCGAGCTCCGCCTGCAGGTCGTCCTTGGCCAGGCCCGACTGGTCGTCGAGCGCGCCCGAGGCGAGCAGCTCGTCGATCGCGCCGGCCCGCGCCTGGAGCTGGGCGGTCTTGTCCTCGGCCCGCTGGATCGCGAGGCCGACGTCGCTCATCTCCTCCGAGATGCCGGAGAACGACTCGGCGATCCGGGTCTGCGCCTGGGCCGCCGTGTACGTGGCCTTGATCGTCTCCTTCTTGGTGCGGAAGGCGTCGACCTTGGCCTGCAGCCGCTGGGCGGCGAGGGTCAGCTTCTCCTCCTCGCCCTGCAGGGTCTGGTGCTGCACCTCCAGGTCGTTCACCTGCTGCTGCAGCGCGGCCTTGCGGGACAGCGCCTCGCGCGCGAGGTCCTCCCGGCCCAGTGCGAGGGCCTTGCGGCCCTGGTCCTCCAGCTTGGCGGACTGGCTCTGCAGCTGGTTCAGCTGAAGCTCCAGGCGCTTGCGGGAGGTCGCCACGTCGGCGACGCCCCGGCGCACCTTCTGCAGCAGCTCCAGCTGCTTCTGGTACGAGTAATCGAGGGTCTCGCGCGGATCCTCGGCCCGGTCGAGGGCCTTGTTTGCCTTCGCGCGGAAGATCATCCCCATACGCTTCATCACACCGCTCATGGGCTTCGCGCGCCCCCTTCTGACGGACTGGGCTCCAGCACTCCAACATGAACCACCCTACGGTTCATGACTCCATTACCGCACTGTTCGGGACCCGATGTGCTCCTCCCCAAGGACGAGTGGGGATCACCGATCCTCCCGCCCAGGGAGTAGAGGATTCCCCGGTGTCCCACCGTTCTCCACGGTGTTCCAAGGCCAGGGACGCAGGCCGTTAGCGGATCGTTCCCGCCCGTGCTGGGTCCCACACCACTCACCACGTACCCTTGGCGGTGTGTTCCGTAGCCGTTCGAAGGATGAGAAGGCCCCCACCGAGCAGGTGACGGCGGACCTCTCCAAGCAGCCCCGCGACCCGCAGGCCCCCAAGGGCCGCCCGACTCCCAAGCGGAGCGACGCGCAGTCGCAGCGCCGCCGTGCGCAGTCCGCGCCGGCCGACCGCAAGGAGGCCATGAAGCGGCAGCGCGAAGCGCGCCGTGTGGACCTCGCCAGGCAGCGCGAGGCGCTGGCCAGCGGCGACGAGCGTTACCTGCCGGCCCGTGACAAGGGCCCGGTACGGCGTTTCGTCCGCGACTACATCGACTCGCGGTTCGTGGTCGCCGAGTTCTTCCTGCCGGTCGCCGTGGTGATCCTGGTGCTGTCGCTGTTCGGCAACACCAACCGGGCGCTGCAGAACGTGTCGCTGCTGCTGTGGGCCGCGATCATCGTCCTGATCGTCCTCGACTCGATCGGCATCTGGTTCCGCCTCGGCAGGCAGCTGAAGCAGCGCTTCCCGAACCAGCCGACCCGTGGCGCGATCCCTTACGCCCTGATGCGCTCGCTCCAGATGCGCCGACTGCGGCTGCCGAAGCCGCAGGTCAAGCGCGGAGAGCGACCCTGAGCGCGGAGTTCTCGGGCCCGGTGAGCGAGCTGGGGCCGGAGTCGGTCCCGCTGCCGGCGCGGGAGCCGGAGCCGAGACCGGTTGCGTCGGAGTCGGCGACGGTCGCCGCCGAGAGCGCGACCGATGTCGTGACTGCGGGCGTGGCCGAGACCGGGGCTGATGCCGAGGCCGTGGCCGAGACCTCGGCCGAGACCGACACCTCGGCTGAGGCTGAGACCTCGGCTGACCTGGCGGCGGACGAGGCCGCGACCGCGGCTGGGACCGTTGCCGCCGCCGAGGCCGTGGCCGCGTCCTCCGTGCTGCCCCTGGTCGGCCACTGGCCGGTGGTGCCCGGCGGGCTGCGCGACACCGTCCGCCAGGAGCTCATCGCCCGCCAGCTCGACGAGCAGATAGCCGCCCGCTACCCCGTGGGGCAGCGGCTGCGGATCCTCGACGCGGGCATGGGCCAGGGCACCCAGGCGCTCCGCCTCGCCCGCGCCGGACACACCGTGACCGGCCTGGAGTCCGACCCCGAGCTGCTCACGGCGGCCCGCGAGTCGCTCGCGACGGAACCGGCCGGCATCCGCGAGCGGGTCCGGCTGATCCAGGGCGACGGCCGCGAGACCGGCGTGCACTTCCTGCCCGGCAGCTTCGACGTCGTGCTGTGCCACGGCGTGCTCATGTACGCCGACGCGCCCGACGCGCTGCTCGCCGGCCTGGCCCGGATGCTGGCCCCGGGCGGCCTGCTCTCCCTGGTGGTACGGAACGCGGAGGCGCTGGCCATGCGGCCGGGCCTCGCCGGGGACTGGGCGGGTGCCCTGGGCGCCTTCGAGTCGGACGTCTACGCCGACCGCGGCGGCGCGAAGGTGCGCGCCGACCGCCTGGACGCGCTGACCTCGACCCTCGCCGGTATCGCGGCGCCGCTGCACGCCTGGTACGGCGTGCTGGTCTTCACCGACGGCCTCCCGGCCGACGAGGGCCTGCCGGCGGCGGACGAGCTGGAACGCCTCCTGACGGCGGAGGACCGGGCGGGCCGGACGGACCCGTACCGGCGGATCGCGGGGCTGCTGCATCTGTGCGGGGTGCGGGGCTAGGGCCCGTACGGACATCCCGTACGCATACGAGTCCGTGGAAGCGGCGGTCGCCTGACCGCCGCTTCTGCGCGTTCACCGAGGCGCCCGCCGACGGCCCGATCACGACGATCACGCCCACTGGCGGAGCCACCGGTCGTCCCACCGACGCGGCCCCCTCGCCGCCCGTTGCGGCTGCCCCTGCTGGGGCGTACACCGCTGCGACGGCGCCCTCGACCACCACCCCGTTGTGGGCATTCGTTCCGCTGGGGCGGAACGGGTGGGCACAACGGGACGACGCCCCTTGCCGGGCCTAGGCTCCTCGCGCGTTGGCACCGGGCACGACGACGCCGTGGTCGTGGTGCGGGTTCAGGCACAGGCGGCGCAGCCCCCACGGACGGGGGAAGCCCCGCAGGCGCGGGAGGGGCGCACGCGCGTCGGCTCGCGCCCCTCCCCCGCAGCCGGGCGCCCTAGCCCTCCGCGTTCAGGGGCATCGGGCCGTACACCTTCGCCCCGTCCTCCGACAGCGTCACCTGGTCCGCGCCGCCGTCCAGCAGGTCACGCCAGTTCTCGCCGAGCCAGGACTCGGCGTCGCCCTGGGTGGTGAACTCCTCCGGGGTCACCGAGGGGGCGACCTCGCTGCCGTCGGACTTCTCGAACCGCCACGTCCATGCCATGTCCGCCTCCTGGGGATGCTGGAGCTCACCGGATGATCGGTTTCCTGCCCGCAGCGTAGCCGGGCGCGCACGGGTTGCGGCGACGCGGGAGGATCGATACGTGGAACTGACTCTGCTCGGCACCGGCGCACCCCTCGGACTCCCCCGCCCCGACTGCCCCTGCGCGGTGTGCGCGCTGTCCCGGGGGAAACAGGCGCGGGCCGCGACGTCGCTGCTCGTGGACGGTGCGCTGCTGCTCGACCTGACGCCGGGGGCCGCGCTGGCCGCCGCGCGTTCGGGGCATTCGCTGGTCGGCGTACGGCAGGTGCTGCTGACGCATCCGCACGACGGGCCGGCCCTGGAGGTGCCGGCGGGGCTGCCGACGGCGGTCCGGGTGCCGGACGGGCGGGAGTTGACGCTGATCAGCGGGCACCGGGTGCGGGCGGTGGCGATGGACGCGCCGGGCACGGGGTACGACGTGACGTCGGCGGAAGGGGAGCGGCTCCTCTACCTGCCGCCGGGCGGCGCCCCGGCCGGCCTGACGGACGATCACCGGCGCCCGTACGACATGGTGGTGGCGGACGTGACGGGCCGTCCGGACGCGCTGGCCCGGCTGCGGGCGACGGGTGCGGTCGGGCCGGGCACGGAGGTGATCGCCGTGCATCTGGACCACGACGCGCCGGCGGGCGCCGAGCTGGACCGGCGGCTCGCGGCGGCCGGGGCGCGGGCGGTGCCGGACGGGACGACGATGTACGTGGGCGAGTACCACGCCGTGCCGGCCGTGCCGCGCCGCACCCTGGTCACCGGCGGGGCCAGGTCGGGCAAGTCGGTGGAGGCGGAGCGGCGCCTGGAGACCTTCCCCGAGGTCGTGTACGTGGCGACGGGCGGCACCCGCGAGGGTGACCCGGAGTGGGCGCACCGGGTGGGTCTGCACCGGGACCGGCGGCCGGGTTCCTGGCGTACGGAGGAGACGACCGATCTCGTACCGCTGCTCGCGGCCGAGGGCCCGGCGCTGCTCATCGACTGTCTGTCGCTGTGGCTGACGGACGCCATGGACCGGGTCGGCGCGTGGGACGACGAGACCTGGGCGGACGGCGGCCGGGACGCGCTCGCGGAGCGGGTCGCGGAGCTCGTGGCGGCGGTACGGGCGACCCGCCGCACGGTGGTCGCGGTGACGAACGAGGTCGGGTCGGGCGTGGTCCCGGCGACCGCGTCGGGGCGGCGGTTCCGGGACGAGCTGGGGCGGCTCAACGCGGCCTTCGGCGACGAGTGCGAGCAGGTGCTCCTGGTCGTCGCGGGACAGGCCCTGGTGCTGCGGGGCTAGCCGGTAGGGTTCGAACGATCGCCCTACTCACGCGTGTGTCCCACGACCGATTGACGTCCCTAGGCGGAACCAACCTTGAACCTCGACGACTTCTCCGATCTGATCGAGCGCCCCGACGGCGGGATCCGGCGTGACGCCGAGGAGCGCCGGGAGCGGCTCGCCGTGCGCCCCGGCGCGCTCGGGCGGCTCGACGAGCTGGGCGAGTGGCTGGCGGCGGCCCAGGGCCGGGTGCCGGTGCGGCCGGTGGAGCAGCCCAAGGTCGTCCTGTTCGCGGGCGACCACGGGGTGGCCTCGCTCGACGTCTCGGGGCGGGCCGCCGGCACCGCGTACGAGCTGGTGCGCGCCGTCCTCGACGGCGCGAGCCCGGTCGCGGTGCTCGCGCGGACGCAGGGCGTGCCGGTGCGGGTGGTGGACGCGGGTCTGGACTGCGACCCGGAGCTGCTGCCAGCCGAGGTGACCCGGCGCCGGGTGCGGCGCGGCACGGGCCGTATCGACCAGGAGAACGCGCAGAGCCCGGCGGAGGCCCAGGCGGCGCTCGAACTGGGCATCGCGGTCGCCGACGAGGAGGCCGACTCGGGCACCGATCTGGTCGTGCTCGGCGACCTGAGCGTCGGCGGCACGACCCCGGCGGCCACGCTGATCGCCGCGCTGTGCGGGACGGACGCGTCGGTGGTGACCGGGCGCGGCGGGGCCGGCATCGACGACCTGGCCTGGATGCGCAAGTGCGCCGCGATCCGCGACTCGCTGCGCCGGGCCCGCCCGGTCCTCGGCGACCAGCTGGAACTGCTCGCGGCGGTCGGCGGGCCGGACCTGGCGGCGATGACGGGCTTCCTGCTCCAGGCGTCGGTGCGCCGGCTGCCGGTCATCCTGGACGGCGTCGTGAGCGCGGCCTGCGCGCTGGTCGCGCAGCGGGCGGCGTTCCGCGCGCCGGACTGGTGGCTGGCGGGCCAGGTCAGCGGCGAGCCGGCCCAGGCGAAGGCCCTCGACCGGATGGCACTCAACCCGCTGCTCGACCACGGCGTCACTGTGGGCGAGGGAACCGGGGCGCTGCTCGCCCTTCCCCTCGTCCGTGCGGCGGCCGCCCTGGCGGCGGACCTGCCGGAGGCGACCACTCCGGCCGACCCGCCGGCGGCCGACCCGGCACCGAACGTCTAGCCCTCGGCGGGGCCTGAGCGGTAGACCGGACAGGGCAAGGGTCGGCTTCGGCCGCCCCAGGCCACGACCGGTACCGGTCCGCCGGTCAGGCCACTCCGGCCCGTGCGGGCGGCTCGGCTCGGGCCGGCGCCGGCGGGGGGGCCCCGCGGGGGGCCGGGGCGGCCCGGGGGGGGGGGGCCCCGCGGGGGGGGGGGCCGGCGCGGCCCGGCGCCCGCCGCCGCCCCCCCCCC
>NZ_JBSGBF010000145.1:0-15113 GCF_053601115.1 Streptomyces sp. NPDC004788 | reverse complement strand
CCTCCACACCTACAACCACCACCGCTGCCACACCGCACTCGACGGACACCCGCCCATCAGCCGCGTCAACAACGCTGCGGGCCAATACACCTAGGGTGTGCGGGTGCGCGTACTGCTCGTCGAGGACGACGAAAACCTCCGGTTCGGTGTGGCCGCCGCCCTGCGGGCCGCCGGGTTCGCGGTCGACGAGGCGGCCGATCTGCCGCAGGCCGACGAGGCGCTGTTCGTCACCGCCTACGACTGCGCGGTCTTCGACCGGATGCTGCCGTCCGGGGATGCGGCCGGCTATGTCGACGCGCTGCGACGCGCCGGGCGCGGGGTGCCGGTGCTGTTCCTGACCGCGCGGGACACGGTGGCGGACCGGGTGGAGGGCTTCGCGAGCGGCGGCGACGACTACCTCGTCAAGCCGTTCGCCGTGCCCGAGCTGGTCGCGCGGGTGCGCAGCCTGTGCCGCCGCGCCGCCGTCGTGCGCCCTCCGGTGCACCGGATCGGCGACCTGGAGATCGACACGGCCCGCCGGCAGGTGCGCCGCGGCGGCGTGCTGCTGACGCTGACCGGCCGGGAGTTCGCGGTCCTGGAGGTCCTCGCGACCCGCGCCGACCAGGCGGTCCCCCGGGCCGAGCTGATCGAGAGCTGCTGGGACGAGATGGCCGAGCCGCAGTCCAACGTGCTCGAGGTGCTCGTCTCCCAGCTCCGCCGCAAACTCGGCGACCCGCCGCTGATCCACACCGTGCGCGGGGTCGGCTACCGGCTCGCACCGCCCGGCGCGCTCGGCGCGGACACCCGGTGAGGCCCGCCCGATGAACGTCTCGAAGAACCCCTCGACGAACCTCTCGACGCATCTCTCGACGAACCCCTCGACGAAGCCGGCCCGATGAACCCCTTCCGTCTCCGCCGCACGCGCCCGCTCACCCCGACGGAGCGCGTGCTGCGGCTGCGCCGGCGGATCAGCCTGCTGTTCGCGCTGACCAGCGCCGTGGGACTGGTCGCGATGGCCGTGTTCGCCGTGCGCAGTGACAGCGGCCGCTGGCGCGAGCAGCTCGACCACTCGATGGACGCCGACACCAGCTGGGCCCTGGGCCTCCTGGAGACCGACGAGGAGGGCCGCCTGGACACCGGCGTCCTCGCGGACAACGTGAACACGGCCTGTCCTCCGCTGACGGTGCTCCTCGTGTCGGACGCCGACCCGGACCGGCTGACCGTCCGGCACGCGCCGGCCAAGCCGTGTCTGACCGTGAGCCGCGGCACCGTCCTGGCGGCCGGCCGGGCGGCGGTGCGGGCCGACGAGGTGCGCGCCTTCGACCGGCGTACGGCAAGCGGCGCGCCGGTACGGGTCTTCGCGCAGCCCTTCTACGCGCCGGACGCGGCCGGGGACGAGCCGCCGCAGGGTGTCCTCGTCACCGTGGCCGACGCGAGCGCCGAACAGGCCCGGCACCGGCGGCTCGTGTGGCTGGTGTCGGGCGGCTGCGCGGTGCTCGTGCTGCTCTCCGCGGCCGTCGGACACCTGCTGTCCGGGCGCGCGGTGCGGCCCGCGCTCACCGCGCTCGCCCAGCAGGAGGCGTTCCTCGCGGACGCCGCGCACGACCTGCGCACACCGGCGGCCTCGCTCCGTACGCTCGCCGAGACGGCGCTGCGCGGCGAGACGGACGGCGCGGAGGTGCACCGGCGCACCCTGCGCCTCGCCGAGGGCATGGGCGGCCTCGTCGACGGGCTGCTCACCCGGGCCCGGCTCATGTCCGGCACGGCGACGCCGGTACGCCAGCCGCTGCGGCTCGACCAGCTGGTGGAGGCGGTCGTCGAGGAGGTCGTCGAGGGGGTGGCCGAGGAGGTCGCGGAGGGGGTGGCCGAGGAGGTCGCGGAGGGGGTCGCCGAGGAGGGTCCCGCGGCGGGCCACCGCGTGCGGGTCGAGGCGGCGGACACGGTCGTGCTCGCCGATCCCGACCTGGTGCGGCGGGCCGTCGGCAACCTGCTGGGGAACGCGCTCACGCACGGGCACGCGCCGGGCGTCCCGGCGGACGTGCTGGTCACGGTGGCCGGCGACGGCACGCTGACCGTCGAGGACGCCGGCCCCGGTCTTCCGCCGGAGGTCGCGGGCGCCCTCTTCGAGCGGTTCCGCAGCGGATCGGGGTCCACCGGCCTCGGCCTCTCCATCGCCTCCTGGGTCGCCCACGCGCACGGCGGCACCCTCACGGCGGACCGCGGCGAGCGCGGCGGGGCACGTTTCGTCCTGCGGCTGCCCACGCCGGACTGACTGCTCCTCGGGCCCGCTCCGGTCCTCAGGAAAACCTCAGCATCGGCGCGTGATCATTCCGGGGACCGTTCACCCATGGGAGTTCCTCGTGATCCGCGCCCTCGTCCGCCGTCGGACCCTCGTCATCGCCCTCGCCGCCCTCGGCGCCACCTCCCTGGCCGCCTGCACCGCGGCCGGACCCGGCGCGGACGGGAGCAGGCCGCGCACCTCGGCCGCCCCCGCGGACCCGTCCACCCGCCCCGAGCTGCGGCGCTTCTACGAGCAGCGGCTCGCGTGGCGGCCCTGCGGCCACTTCCGCTGCGCCGCGCTCACCGTGCCGATGGACTACTCCCGTCCCGGCGACGGCCTGACCTTCGTCCTGCCGGTGGCGAAGGCCGCCACCGCCACGGCGGGAAAGCGGATCGGCGCCCTCGTCTACAACCCCGGGGGCCCGGGCGAACGCGGTGTCCAGGCCCTCAAGGACGGCCTCGCCGACGAGCTCGGCAAAGGCGTGCGCGAGCGCTTCGACATCGTGTCCTTCGACCCGCGCGGCGTCGGGGAGAGCAAGCCGGCCCTGACCTGCCGCACCCCGGAGCAGACGGACGCGCGGTCTCCGGAGCCGGAGACCGACGCGGCCCCCACCCCGCTCTACCCCCGCACCGACGCCGAGCGCGCCGACGTCCTCGCGGGCGCGCGGGAGACCGCCGAGTCGTGCGCCAAGGCGAGCGGTCCGATGCTCCGGCACGTCGGCACGCGCGACGCGGCCCGGGACCTCGACGTGCTGCGGGCGGCGCTCGGCGAACGGAGGCTCACGTACGTCGGCTGGTCGTACGGCACGAGCCTGGGCACCTCGTACGCGGAGCAGTTCCCGCGCCGGGTACGGGCGATGGTCCTGGACGGGGCGGTCGACCCGTCCCTGGACTGGCGACAGCGCATGATCGGCCAGTCCAGGGGCTTCCGGGACGCGGTCGAGGAGTACGCGCGGAGCTGCGCGGACCAGGTCGGCGACGCCTGCCCGGGGGCCACGCCCGAGGAGATACGCGCGCTGATCGACCGGCTCCTGCGGCGGACGCAGCGCGCACCGCTGCCGGTCGAGGGCTCGGCCGACGGGCTCGACGCGGAGGGGTTCGTCTCCGCGCTCAGCCTGTCCATGTACACGCCGGAGGCGCAGTGGCAGGACCTGTCCGAGGCGCTGCGGGCGGCGGACTCGGGAGACGGTACGAAGCTGGCGGCCCTGGCGACGGACGAGGAGCCGCCGGGCACGGACGACGAGACCTCCGACGACTCCGACGACACCGGGACCTCCGACGGCTCCGACGACTCCGACGCGTCTGGGTCGTCCGCCGTGCCCGAGGACAACAGCGAAGCCGCCCTGACCGCGATCAACTGCCTCGACGTCCCCCACCCGCGCGACGAGCGGGCCTATTGGGACGCGCTGCCCGCCGCCGACAAGGCGGCAGGCGTGTACGGCACGTCGGCCGTGGCGAGCGAACTGGTCTGCAAGGACTGGCCGGCCGGCCCCGAGCGGCCGCACCGGGTGCACGCCGAGGGCGTGCCGCCGGTCCTCGTCGTGGGTACGGAGGGCGACCCGGCGACCCCGTACGCCGAAGCGGTCAGCCTGGCGCGACAGTTCCCCGGCGGCATGCTGCTGTCCTTCGACGCGCCGGGACACACGGGCTACGGCCGCAACGCCTGTGTGGACAGGAAGGTCGAGGCGTATCTGACCGACCTCACGAAGGTCCGCCCCGGCACCACGTGCACGCCCTGAACGTCAGCGGTCGTCCAGCAACCGCCAGGCGGTGACGGCGAGTCGGGCCCGGCCGAGACCCGTCGGATCCGTCACGTCGAAACCCATCGCCCTGACGAGCTGCTCGACGCGGCGGGCGACGCTGCTGTGGTGACGGTGGAGCAGTTCGGCGGCCCGGCGCAGGGATCCGGTGTGGCAGTACGCGTCGAGGGTGTCCAGGTCGTCGGGGTCGGCGGCGGCGATCCGGGCGACCGCCACGACGTCCGGGTTCTCGCGCACGGCAGCCGCCGGAATCTCGGCGAGCAGCGCGAGTGCGCCCAGGTCGGCGTGGTGGACGACGGGTTCGCGCGCTGTGGTGAAGCGCAGGGCGGTACGGGCCTGCCGCCACGACCGCTCCGGGCTGTCCGCGTCCCCGATGCCGGCCCGCACGTCCGCCGGCACGCGGGCCGGGTCCACGGCGGTCGCCAGCAGCACCCCGACGTCCGCGAGCGGCGCCGCCTTGACGTGCCCGTCCGGACACACCCGGGCACCGATGTCGTCGAGCGGGAGGCGCGACCGCACGGCGACCACGCGAACGGGAAGCCCCGGAGGAAAGCCGAGCAGCCGCAACGCCCGTGCTCTGGCGGCCTCTTCGCAGTCGGCGCTCACGGCGAGCTCGACGAGCGCGGGGTCGGCCATGGTGGTCCGGGCCGGCCCGTACCGCTCGACGACGGCGGCGACGGCGATGGCCAGCCGGTCGAGGAGGACGTCGTCGAGGGGGTTGGGCGAGGTGGGGCACGGTTCGGGTGAGCCGGACGGGTCGGACGCCGCCGGCGCGGCGAGGACCCGGGCCGTGCCCGAGCCGCCGGAACTCTCCGGCCGGCCTGCCGCAGAGGACCCGCCGGACGGGGCGGACGCCGCCGGCGCGGCGAGGACCGGGGCCGTGCGCGAACCGCCGGAACTCTCCGGCCGGCCCGGGCCCGGCCCGGCCCGCCCGCTCGGCCCGGTGGCCTCCGGCGCGCCCGCCGCGCGGGGCACGCCCCGCGGCCCGCCCACCCGCTCCAGCCACACCCTCCCGATCTCCTCGTCGTCCAGCGTCACCGGCGCCGAGACCGTGATCGTCCCCGCCGGTTCCTTCGCCTCCGTCCCCTCCGGCGACATCCGGATCACGCGGCCGGTGCCGTGCAGCCGGATGCCGGCCACGCACTCGGCCAGACCCGCCGAGGCGCGGGCGAGGGCCGGGAGGTCGACGCGGCGGCGCATCAGGGTGTCGTAGAACGCGACGATGCGGATCGCGCCGTCGACGTACGGATCGAGTCCCGAGAGCCGAACGGCCAGTGCCTCCATGCGAGCAGCATAGGCAGCCGCCCGCCCGCGCGGCCCGCGACGGACGGCGCGGGATCGGGGGCGGACGCGCGACGGACGGCGGATGATCCGCCCGGTCGTGGCCGCCAGGATGGGCGTCATGGATCCCGAACTCGAAGCATTCATCCCGCTGTTCCCGCGGTCCGGCCTGGACGACCCGGTCGCCGCCCGCGCGGGGCTCGCCGCGCTGGCGGCCGGCGTGCCGGCGCCGGACACGTCGGGCATGGAGATCACGGACATGACGGTGGCGGCCGACCCCGAGGTGCCGGTGCGCGTCTACCGGCCGTACGGGGCACGCGGCGGCGGCGCGGTCGTGTGGCTGCGCGGCGGCGGATACGTCATGGGCGACCTGGACACGGAGCACCCGTGGGCGGCCCGGCTCGCGACGAACTCCGGGGTCGTGGTGATCTCGGTGGGGTACCGGAGGGCGCCCGAGCATCCGTACCCGGCCGCCCTGGACGACGCGTACGCCGTGCTGTGCTGGGCGGCCGGGCACGCGGCCGAGCTGGGCTTCGATCCGGCGCGGCTCGCGGTCGGCGGGCACAGCGCGGGCGGCGGGCTCGCGGCGGCGGTGGCGCTGCGGGCGCGGGACGAGCGGGGGCCGGCGATCCGGTTCCAGCTGCTCAACCAGCCGCAGCTCGACGACCGCCAGGAGACCTGGTCGCAGCGGAACTTCACCGACACGCCGTGGATCGACCGCGACAAGGCCGCGGCGTCGTGGCGGCACTACCTCGGCGGGCGGCCGGCCACGCCGTACGCCGCTCCGGGCCGGGCGACCGACCTCGCCGGGCTGCCGCCCGCGTACATCGCCACCGCGGAGCTGTGCCCCAACCGCGACGAGGACATCGACTACGCGCTGCGGCTGCTGCGGGCGGGGGTGTCGGTCGAGCTGCACCAGTGGCCGGGGACGTTCCACGGCTCGCAGGCGATCCTCTCCGCCGAGGTCTCGCAGCGGCAGAACGCCGAGCTGGGTGCGGTGCTGCGCCGCGCCCTGGGCGGGTGAGCAGACCGCCGGCGCCGTCGGCCCGCCCCGGCGGGCACCGAGCCGGACCACGCCGTCGGCCCGCCCCGGCGGGCACCGAGCCGGACCACGCCGTCGGCCCGGCCCGGCGGGCATCGAGCCGGACCGGCCGGACCGGTCACGGAAGAACCATCACGAGCAAAGGACGGACAGCACCATGGACCACGAGACTCCCGCACCGTCGGGCCTCGACCCCGCCGCGCTCCAGGCGGCCCTCGACGGCCTCCACGACGCCGGTATGCCCGGCGTGTTCGCGGAGGTAGGCGTCGGCGACGACGTGTGGCGGGGTGCCGCCGGCGTCGCCGACACGGAGACCGGGCGTCCCGTGACGCCCGACATGCGGCACCGCGTCGGCAGCATCACCAAGACCTTCGTCGCCGCCGCGGTGCTCCAGCAGGTCGAGCGGGGCCGGATCGGCCTCGACGCGCCGATCGGGGAGCAGCTGCCGGACCTGGTGCCGGGCGAGCGCGGCCGTCGGGTCACGGTGCGGATGCTGCTGAACCACACCAGCGGTTTCGCCGAGTACATCCCGTACGCCTTCCCGTCCATCCAGGGCGCGCCCTGGGACGTGTCGCAGCAGAGCCTGGACGACTACCGGTTCCGCGAGTGCGACCCGGCCGAGCTGATCGCGCTGGGTCTCGCGGCGCCGTCCCCGGCCGAGCCGGGCGGCACCCCCGGGGTGTACTCCAACACCAACTACCTGCTCCTGGGCCGCCTGTTGGAGAAGGTGACCGGCGCGCCCGCGGAGGAGTACGTCACGGAGCACGTCGTCGCACCGGCCGGGCTCCGCCACACCGCGTTCCCGACCGGGCCGCACGTGGAGGGTCCGCACGCGCGGATGTACGAGGGGCTGTGGGGCACGCTCGAACCGCCGCGCGACTACAGCGTGTACGACATGTCGTGGGACATGGCGGGGGCCGGGCTGGTGTCGACCGTGGCGGACCTGAACCGTTTCTACGGGAGGCTGCTCGCCGGCGAGGTCGTGGGCGCGGTGGCGCTGGCCGAGATGCGGCGGACGGTCCCGGTCGTCGCCCTCGACGGGTCGACGATCGAGTACGGCCTGGGCCTGGAGAAGCTGACGATCCCCGGGTGCGGCACCTTCTGGGGGAACCGGGGCACGGTCTGGGGCGCGGGGACCATGTCGTTCACCCGGGAGGACGGCGGGCGACGGATGTCCGCCGCGATCAACCTGATGCGCTGGAGCAAGCCGGACGCCTCGGGGCAGCCGCAGCCGCATCCGATCGACGGCGCGATCAAGGTCCTGTACCAGCGGGCGCTCTGCGGCTGAGGCGGGCGCTGTGCGGCCGAGCCGGATCGGAGGGAAGCTGGGCAGATGAGGGAGTGTGTCCGCGTGGGGGCACGAGACGTTTCCCGGGTCTTCACGCGGAACACCTTCCAGGTTGACATGCTCACTCCTACTGTGCCGGTTGCACCGCTCCCTACTCCCCACCCTCAACCGGAGGTAGCCGTGTCCGGCGCGACCACGAAACGCCGCACCGCCCTTCTGTCCGCCCTCGGTCTCGCGACCGCCTCGATCGGCCTGTGGGCCGGCTTCGGCGGCACGTCGCAGGCCCAGGCGGCGGCGACCGTACCCACCCCCGACCACGTGATCGTCGTGGTCTTCGAGAACCACGCCTACAGCCAGATCATCGGCAGCTCCAGCGCCCCGTACATCAACTCGCTGAAGGCCGGCGGCGCCAACCTCACCCAGTCGTACGCCGAGACCCACCCCAGCCAGCCCAACTACTTCGCGCTGTTCTCGGGTTCCACCCAGGGCATCACGGACGACAGCTGCTACACGCCGGGCTTCTCCTCCGCGCCGAACCTGGCCTCCGAGCTGATCGCCGCGGGCAAGACCTGGAAGAGCTACAACGAGACGCTGCCCAGCCAGGGTTCGACCACGTGCAGCAGCGGCAACTACGCCCGCAAGCACAACCCGTGGTTCGGCTTCTCGAACGTCCCGACCTCGTCGGCGTACACCATGGCGCAGTTCCCGACCGACTACACCACGCTGCCGCAGGTGTCGTTCGTCGTCCCGAACCTGTGCAGCGACATGCACGACTGCTCCGTCAGCACCGGTGACACCTGGCTGAAGAACAACCTGGGCGCCTACGCGACCTGGGCGAAGAGCCACAACAGCCTGCTCGTCGTGACCTTCGACGAGGACAACCGCCTCGCCGGCAACAAGATCGCGACGGTCCTCTACGGCCAGCAGGTGGTCCCGGGCTCCACGTCCTCGACCACGTACAACCACTACAACCTGCTGCGCACGATCGAGGACATGTACGGCACCACGCACGCCGGCCAGGCCGCCAACGCGACCCCGATCACGGGCATCTGGACCGTCTGACGTGTACGTAGCGGACAGTCGCAGCACCACTCCCGCGACGGCCGCGCCGGCCGCCGCCCGGGGCCTCGGTCCCGGGCGGCGCGCCGCCGTCGCGCCCACCGTGCTCGCGCTCGGCACGGTCAGCCTCGTCACGGACGTGTCCTCGGAGATGGTCACGGCCGTGCTGCCGCTCTACCTGGTCGCCGGACTCGGCCTCTCGCCGCTCGGCTTCGGCCTGCTCGACGGCGTCTACAACGGTTTCAGCGCGCTCGTCCGGCTCGTCGGCGGCCATCTCGCCGACCGCGGCGGCCGGCACAAGACGGTGGCGGCGCTCGGCTACGGCCTCTCCGCGCTGTGCAAGCCCCTTCTCCTGGTGGCGGGTTCACTGCCGCTGATCGGCGCGGTACTCGCCGCCGACCGCACCGGCAAGGGCCTGCGGACCGCGCCGCGCGACGCGCTGATCTCGCTCGCCTCACCGGAGGAGGCGCGCGGCCGGGCCTTCGGGGTGCACCGGGCGATGGACACCGCGGGCGCCCTGATCGGCCCGCTCGTCACCTTCCTGATACTCCGTCAGGCCGCGGACGGCTACGACGCCGTGTTCACGGTCAGCTTCTGCGTGGCCGCGGCCGGCGTGCTCGTCCTGCTGCTCTTCGTACCCTCGCGTCCCGGCCCCCTGGCGGCGCCGGCGCCCGACGGCGCGCCGCGTGCCTCGCTCAAGGCCGCGCTCACCCTGCTCCGGATCCCCGACGTACGCCGACTCGCGCTGTGCGCCCTGCTGTTGGGGCTCGCGACGGTCAGCGACTCCTTCGTCTATCTGCTGCTGCAGCGGCGGCTCGGCGTCACCGACCACTGGTTCGCGCTGCTGCCGATCGGCACGGCCGCCGCCTTCCTGCTGCTCGCCGTGCCGCTGGGGCGGCTCGCCGACCGGATCGGCCGCCGGCGGGTGTTCCTGGGCGGCCACGTCGCCCTGCTGCTCGTGTACGGGGCGCTGCTCAGCGGCTGGCAGAGCCCGGCGCTCCCCTATCTGGTCCTGGCGCTGCACGGCGGTTTCTACGCGGCGACCGACGGCGTCCTGATGGCGGCGGCGGCCGGCTGCGTACCGCCCGAACTGCGCTCCTCGGGGCTCGCGTTGATCCAGACGGGGCAGGCACTCGCCCGGTTCGGCTGCTCGATCGCGTTCGGCGCGGCCTGGACCGCGTGGGGCGACCGCTGGGCGGTCGGCGCGGCGACGGCCGCGCTCGCGGTGTGCGCGGCGACGGCGTTCGCCCTGCGGCCGGCGCCCCGGGAACCGCGGACGGGCACGGCCACGGCCCCGCCCACCGCCACGGACACCGCTTCGGAGGAAACATCCGCATGACCCAGCTGACCCTGCGCGGCCGCCTGCTCGTCCTGCTCGCGGCACTCGCCGTGCTCGGCGGAGTGGCCGCCGCGTCGCTGCTGCACGCGGCCGACCGGGCCGCCGAGAAGGACCGGCCGCAGCCGGGCGGACCGGCGATCGGATCCGGGCGGGTCTCGCTCGCGGCCGGCGCCGACCGCCGGATCGTCTTCCGCAACATGGCCTGGGGCCCGCACCGCGACGAGCTGGTCACCGTGCCGGCCTCCGCCCCCACCGGTCCGCGCACCGCGTCCGGGGTGAAGTGCCTGCGCTTCCACGCGGCCGGCGGCACCGGGATCTGCCTGCAGGCGGTGCGCGGCGCGGTGGAGGACACCTACCGGGCGGTCGTCCTGGACTCGGCGCTCAAGGAGCGGGCCCACTATCCGCTGCCCGGCATCCCGACCCGCGCCCGGGTCTCGCCGTCGGGACGGCTGGTGGCGTGGACGGTGTTCGTCGGCGGCGACTCGTACGCCAGCTCGAACTTCTCCACCCGGACGGCCGTCCTGGACACCCGGACGGGCCGGCTCGTCACGTCCCTGGAGGAGTTCCGGGTGGTGAAGGACGGCAAGGACCACCGCGCCGCCGACACCAACTTCTGGGGCGTCACCTTCTCCCGCGACGACCGGCACTTCTACGCGACCATGGCGACCGCAGGCCGGACCTATTTGGTCCGCGGCGACCTCACCACCCGTACCGTCACCACGCTCCACCAGAACGTCGAGTGCCCGTCCCTCTCCCCCGACGAGACCCGGGTCGTCTACAAGAAGCGCGTCGCGGGCGCCCCCGCCGACGCGCCCTGGCACGAGTACGCCCTCGACCTGGCCACCTTGCGGGAGACCCCGCTCGCCGAGCCCCGCAGCGTCGACGACCAGGCCGTCTGGCTCGACGACCGCACGGTGTCCTACTCGCTGCCCGGCGACTACGGCGCCGACCTCTACACCGTCCCGGCCGACGGCTCGGGCACGCCGAAGCGCCTGATGACGGCGGCGCTGGCGCCGGCCTTCCTGGAGTGACACGCCGGCGGCCCGACGGACCGACGGTACGTCATGCGGGCGCGTGCGGAGGGCGGTCGAGGACAGCCGGGCGAACGGTGTCGCAGCCGCCCCCCGCCTGGCTAGGGTGGCGCTGCCGACGAATCTCGAGGGGGACGTGATGGACGCGGAGATCGCGACCTTGGCCGGTACGGCCGGGACGACACTGGTGACCCTGCTCGCCACCGACGCGTGGCAGACCATCCGGGACGGCATCGCCGGTCTGTGGCAGCGCGTCCGGCCCGAACGGGCTCCGGGCGTCGCGGACGAGCTGGAAGCCAGCCGGGAGGAACTGCTCAGGGCCAGGGCCACCGGGGACCAGGAGACCGAGGCCGAGGTACGCGCCGAATGGCAGGGCCGCATCCGGCGTCTGCTCGCCGCCCATCCCGAACTGGTCGAGGAACTCCGCACGCTCCTCGCGGACAACACCCCCGACGCTCCCACCGTTCCCCAGGTCACTCAGCACGCCATCGCCTCCGGCCATGCCCGGATCTATCAGGCCGGCCGTGACATGCGCCTGGATCAGTCGTGACAGGCCGCAACGACGGGCGGGCCGAGGGTCAGGGGCGCGTCTACCAGGCATCCGGCGACCAGCACATCGTCGAGCACCACCATCACGGCCCCTCCTGGGGCGGACCGGACTCCGTGCGGCGCCCCGCCGTCGGCCGTGCGCCGGTGGTGCTGCGTGACCGCGTCGAGCTGATGAGCCGGCTGCGGACGGCCGTCGACCGGGGCGCTGGCGACGAGGTACTGGTGCTGCACGGGCTGGGCGGCTGCGGCAAGACCGCCGTCGCCTACACGCTCTTCCACCACGCGACCGCCGGTGGCGAACGACTCGGCTTCTGGGTGAACGCCTCGGACCAGGCGTCGCTGCGCGCCGGCATGCTCGCCGTCGCCGCCGACCGGGGCGCCGGCGAGGGCGAGCTCGTCGCCGCGCGCAGCGGTCTCCGGGCGGCGGCCGACCTCGTCTGGGAGTACCTGGACCGCTCCGAGCAGCCCTGGCTCCTGGTCCTCGACAACGCCGACGACCCGGCCGTGCTCCGTGACGGCGGCTGGCTGCGCGGCAGCCCGCGCGGCACCGTCCTCGTGACCACGCGGCAGGCGGCCGGCCACTGGTGGCCCCAGGCCGAGCTGCTGCACGTCGGCGTGCTGCCACGGGCCGACGCCGCCCAGGTCCTGTGCGACATCGCTCCAGGTGCGGGCACCGCGGAGGAGGCGGCCGCCGTCGCCGACCGGCTCGGCCGGCTGCCCCTCGCCCTCACCTTGGCGGGCGGTTTCCTCGCGCACCAGGTGATCCGGCCGTGGACGATGACCGAGTACGGCCGCCACCTGGAAGGCGACCAGGGAGTCGACCCCATCGAGCTGATCGATCAGGGCGCCCCCGTCGATCCCGGCAACGACTCGCGGCACCTGGTCAGCGGCACCTGGCAGATCTCCATGAACCGGCTCGTCACGAGCGGCCTGCCCGAAGCGGTGACCCTGCTCCGGCTGCTCGCCTGCTGGTCGAACGACCCGCTCCCGCTGGGCCTGTTGACCGGCGCCGCACTGGGCCCGGGTCTTCCGGCCGTCCGCGTCGAGCCGGCGTTGCGCGGCCTGCTCGATCATTCGCTGACCGAGCTCGTACCGGGCGGGACGCGGTGCCTGCGTACCCACGGCGTCCTGCTCGACAGCGTCGCCCACGGCACCCCGCACGACGAGCACGAACCGCTCGCCGACACGGCCGCGCGCCTCCTGGCCGCCGCGCTCCCCGTGGTGCCCGAGCGCGGCGCCACCGATACCGGCCTCGGCCTCCTCGTACCCCATGTCCTCGCGCTGCTCCGGCGCGTCCGCGACCGGCCCGCGGTGCGGCGGGAGACGGCGGAAGCCTCGGTGGAGTGTGCGCTGCGCCTGTCAACGGCACTGCACCGGGCGGGCGACTACGCGTCGGCGCTGGCGCTGACGGCCCGGGCGCGGGAGCTCGGCGAGCCGCGTCTCGGCAGCGACCACGCGCTGATCCTGGGCCTCCGGGAGCGGGCCGGCCGAGCCGTCTACCGGCTCGGGCGCTTCGAGGAGGCGGAGACGGCTCTGGAGCAGGTGCTGGCCGACTCCGAGCGCGCGCTCGGTCCGGCCGTCGTCCAGACGCTGAGCTGCTGTGCCGCCCTTGCCCGCCTGCGGTACCTGCGGGGACGCAAGGCCGAGGCCGCGTCCCTCATGCGGCGGGCCGTGGCGGGCCAGGCCGAGCAACTGGGGCCGTTCCATCCCGTGACGCTGCTGACCAGGGCCCACCCCCTGAACGTGGATCCAGGGCCCGAGCTGGACGCCGCGGCGCCGGCCGGTCCTCAGCTCCTCGCCGACTGCCTGCGGGAGCTGGGCCCGGACCATCAGGTCACCGTGGCCGTCCAGCTCAACTGCGCCTACGCCCTGTTCTACACCGGGCGGCGCGCCGAGGCGCTGCCCCTCGCCCGCGAGGCGCTCGCGGCCCACGAACGCCACTACGGAGCCGACTACCCCATCGCCCTCTCGGCGCGCCATCTCCTGGCCAACGTCCTTGCCGCGAACGGTGCGCGCGCGGAGGCGATCGCCCAACTGGAGCGGGTGGTCGAGGGCCGGGAGCGGGTGCTCGGCGCCGCCCATCCGTGGTCGGTGGAGGCCCGTGAGCACCTGGCACGCCACAGGGCGGCGGAGGTGTCGCCGTAGCCCCCCGGGAGCCCCGGGGGCCCGCGGTCAGACCGCGGCGAGCAGGGCGTCCAGCGGGGCGGGTACGCGGTCGGGGGCGAGGGCCTCGACGAGGACGCGGCCGTAGTGGATCTTGCGGCCCTTCTTCGTACCGAGGAAGCGGCGCAGCTGTTGCTCCGGAGGGCGGCCCTGCTGGGCGGGCTGGCGCAGGAAGGTCTCCAGGGCGCGGAAGTCGCCCTCGGCACGGACGAGTTCGGCGACGCGGGCCACGCCGAGCGCGCGGATGAGCTCGTCCTCGAGGTCGGCCGTGCAGACGAAGAACCCGTCCCGCTCGGCGCCGGCCCGCTCCAGGCCGCGGGCGTAGTAGCCGTGCTCGCGCTCGTCGCACAGTCCGGTGAGGCGCAGGCCCAGGCCGGGCGGGCCGAGGAGGCGGGCGAAGCGGCCGACGTTCATGGCGCCGCCCATCGGCAGGACGCAGACCCCCTCGGCCGCCAGGTCCCGGCCACGGCGGGCGGCGAGCGCGTCGACGGCGGCGAGGTCGCTGAGCCCTTCCAGCAGGACGACGGTACGGACGGGGAGCCGGCCGGCCAGTTCGCGCGCGGTGTCATCGGGCTCGCCGGAGCCGTCGGCGTCGAGGGCCGCCCAGGCGAGCGCCGCCTCCCGGAACTCCCGCATGGCATCGGTCACATGGCGCATCGCACCAGCCTATCCATGGCGGAGGGGCGCTCCGCGTGCGCCGAAAGCACTTGCCCGCGGGCCGCGCGCTGATCATGATCGTTCGAGTCCAGCCCAACCGTCCCACCCGAAAGTCGTGATTCCTCTCATGCGCGTCAAAGCCTTCGACCACCTCGTCCTCAACGTGACCGACGTCGACCGGGCGCTCGACTTCTACACCGGCATCCTGGGCCTCGCCCCCGAGCGGGTCGAGGAGTGGCGGGCCGGCGAGGTGTCCTTCCCGTCCGTGCGCATCGACGAGAGCACGGTCATCGACCTGTTCTCGCGGCCGCGCGGCGAGTCCAACGTCGACCACATCTGCCTGGTCGTCGACCCACTGGACTGGCAGGAGGTCATCGACTCCGGGACGCTCGACGTCGTCGAGGGTCCGGTGCCGCGCTGGGGTGCGCGCGGTTCGGCGGAGTCGGTGTACGTCAAGGACCCCGACGGCAACACGGTCGAGCTGCGCTGGTACCCGCAGGACGTCGAGGGCTGATACCCCGCGAAGAACGAACGGAGCGCCCCACCCGGTCGGACACACCGGGTGGGGCGCTCCCCTCAACGGCGCCGGGCGCTCACGGCCACGGCGGTCAGCAGGGTGCACGCGTCGGGCTCGAGCTCGTAGAGATCGTCGTACGCACCCTCGGCGCGCCGCATCGGCGGCAGC